>JAXJJE010000161.1:0-2391 GCA_036298405.1 Acutalibacteraceae bacterium | reverse complement strand
TTTTAACAAATCTGTTTGGCAAAGTCGTACAGAGTCGATTGATGAGCACAGTAATTTGATAGCACCAGAAACCAATATGGTTTTAGAAGAGCTGTATAAGCTGCCAGAAAACTACAGAAATGTTATTTATCTTTACTATTACGAGGAATATACAATACCAGAAATAGCAGATATATTGGGTAAAAGCCAAAATACAATAAGTGCACAGCTACAGCGTGCACGAAAAAAGCTTAAAAAAATACTTGATGAAGGAGAATAAGTCTATGAAAAAGAATATGTATACAGACGCAGTAAGTAAAATTACAGTTCCTGAAGATGTTCTTGAAAAAGGACTTGAAAGTATAAGGAATACAGAGCCAACAACGGAGGTTATAAATTTGAAAGAAGCAAAAGCAAAGCTGAATTGGTTTAAGCCACTAAGCGTAGTTGCAGCAGTGCTTGCTGTTGTAATAGGATTAAATTCAGTAGGTATTTTTAATAAAGAAGAGAGTAATCCGTTTATTCTTACTGCATACGCACAGGAGCTTAACACAGAAAGCTATGTAAAGGTGGGTGATATGCCTTTATTAGATGTACCAATGGAATTATCCAGAGATGAAAATTATAATTGGCTTATAAAATCTTCTGGAGTTTTTTACTTTGATGTTAAATGCATAGGTGAAAATATAGAAACTATTACCTATTCAACAAATACAGGTGAGTTCTGTATTAATAAGGGCTTTGAAGGGTTAATTGATTATAAACGAACTGCAGATGAAGAGAATTATGGCAGTGATTATCGTTTTACACCATTCTGCGTTTTTGATTATGAGCATCAGCCACATAATTTGAAATCTGGTATTCTTCCACTAAGAATTACATTCGATATACCTGACGCACAAGAGCTATACAACACAAATTCCGAAAAATATTTTGGTAAGGACGGTCCATTTGGTGCTGATAAATATGAGGCTACTGCCAAGATGTTTATAGACAGTAAATATACCTATAGTGCACAGGTAACTGCAACCTTTACAGATGGCTCAACAACCACACAAACATTGGAATTTAAGTGTGAGCATGGTGAAGATGGATATTACCTTGCAGCAAAAATTGTAGAAACACCATCAGAGGTTGCATAAGCACCAGATATTGCTCAATTATAATTACAGATAGTTTGAAAAATATCTAATAATAAAAATAGATATAATAATAAAAATAGCTATAAGCCACTACCATGCAAAAAAACAGGGTAGTGGCTTTGCTGTTATAGATTTATCTTGAAAAGTGAGTAAAGTAGTGTATAATAAATATGTTTGATAATTACCGTAGATTACGATAAATCTGTGTGGAGGCTGTAATGGAAAATACAATTTTATTTCTTGTTATATTTACAATAATAACTATACTATCATTTTTTCTTGCAGTATGGATAGTAAAGGCAAATAAAGCGATAAGATTAAACGAAATAACCATAAAAAACCGAAAAATCCCTAAAAGCTTTTCTGGATACCGTATTGTACAGGTAACAGATTTGCACAACGACGAATTTGGCGAAAATAATATAAATCTTATTAATAAGGTAAAAGAGGGCAGACCAGACATTATTGTAATCACAGGCGATTTTATAGATTCTCGATTTACAAATATTGATGTAAGCGTAAAGGTTGCAAGGCATTTTGTTAAAATTGCACCAACCTATTATATTGCCGGCAATCATGAATCAAGATTGGCAGAGTATCCACCTTTTAAAGAAGAGCTTGTTGCTATGGGTATAACAGTACTTGATAACGAGCAGATAAAGCTTGAAAAAAACAACGAATATATAAACCTTAGTGGTGTAACAGATATAGCCTTTAATGAAGAATATCAGACAGATGAGGATGATTTTAAAGCGTTAAAGCAACACCTGTCACAGATAGAATTTGACAGTAGTGCCTATACGATTTTACTGTCACATCGCCCAGAGTTTATCGACATTTATGCAAGCACCAGGGTAGATCTGATTTTAAGTGGACACACCCACGGTGGTCAAGCCTGTCTGCCATTTATAGGTGGTATATTTGCACCAGGACAAGGCTTTTTCCCAAAGTACGATTCCGGTGTGTTTAATATCTCTGACGAAACAACTATGATTATCGGCAAGGGCTTAGGCAGAAGTCTTTTTCCATACAGAGTCAATAACAATCCAGAGGTGATTGTTGTTAAGCTTTTGGCAGACTGATACGAAGCTGAATTTTCAATAAAATAAAAAAGAACCCCTTGAAAGCAATTTTGAAGCTTTATTTCAAAACTGATTTCGGGGGTTTTTATTGTTTGTTTTTATGTTTGTTTTTATGTTTGTTTTTACCATTGGAGGTTTTATCCCAAAAAGAAGTAAAATCTTCTTTTAATTCTTCAAAGCTTATTTCG
>JAXJJE010000160.1:0-7586 GCA_036298405.1 Acutalibacteraceae bacterium | reverse complement strand
TAGATTTGAAGAAAATGAATATTATTATATTCCAGATTCAAAAAAATATTCTGACTCGAAGGAGCTTTTGAATAGATACTCTAACTATAAATTTTTGAGTAGTATATTCTATGAATCTGAATATGGATATCTGTTGTTAGAAGCAATAGATTATGTTTTTCAAGCAATAGAGAAGTATTTAAAAAAATTCCGTATTAATTGGTTTGATGCTGTTTTTAACTCAATTGAATATAGAAAAGTTGAATGGCATCCATACCATAATCTAACATATTATACCGGAGCACGAATCTCTGATAAAGAGGTAGAGCTTGTTAACGGCGACAAATATGCTATAAAAAATGGAAAAGGATATAAATTATATAAATATATTTCAACCCCTTATTCAGGAGCAATAGCCTATACAATCAAAATTATAGAGAACGAACTAAGAAAAGCCTTAGGCTTTCGTGCGAAGCTTCAGCCAAACCCAAGCAGTGTTACATCAATTTATAAAAACGACTATCAATTAAAGAGAAAGTACGAAAAAAGACTGGATAGATTTTGTACTGAGGACTATAGGAAAATGGTTGAAGAAAAAACTATAGAATTCTTTGATTCTACTGGTATTGAAAGAATGATTATGTCTAAGGCCTATAAGCGAAAAAAAGAAATGGAGAGAAAAAAAGCTAAACAGCAAGCTGCCATAAAATCTTCTCAACCTCCTGTTCCGATAGTATTGGAGATAGATCGTTCTAAATTTGAGTCAATCAGAAGAATTTCAGAGGAGATACAAGCGGCTTTAATTATTGAAGAGGATAATTCTTTATCAGATTCTGGTGTACAAACCATTGTAAAAAATTCAGTCACACCTGAAATAAAGGAAAAGAATATAGTAGTGCCAGATGAACTTACTTATGATAATGAATATTTGCAGTTTGTTAATTCATTAAACTATCTGGAAAAACAGACTCTTTTAATGATAGTTGATAATCGCCCTGAATTGTTAAAAAATTTAAACCAATTAGCGATAGATAACAACGATATGATCGAGGCTATAATAGATAGAATAAATGAAAAAGCATTGGAGTATATAGCAGACAATGTAATTGAATTTTCCGAAGCTCCGATTGTTTACGAAGAATATATTGAAGGATTAAATAAAGCACTAAAGGAGTAAAAAGTATGACTAAAAAGGTTCCAAAAAGAATAGCTACAACTATAATTAATTCCTTGCGTGGAGGTGTTGTACCTCGTAACGGCACAGGATATATTGCTGTAGGGCGAGAACACGAAATTAAAGCCCTGTTAAATGATGTTGAAATAATAGAAGATGGTGGAGCAACCTTTAGATTTATTGTTGGTCGTTATGGTAGTGGTAAAAGCTTTCTGTTCCAAACAATTAGATCCTATGTTATGGATAAAGATTTTGTGGTAGTTGACGCTGATTTGTCGCCGGAAAGACGATTGACCGGTAATAAGGGGCAAGGCTTAGCGACATATAAAGAGCTTGTAAAAAATATGTCTACCAAAACAAAGCCAGAGGGTGGAGCATTGTCTCTTATTTTAGAAAGATGGATAAACTCAATAAAAACACAGGTTGTTCAAAATAACAGCTTTGAGGTTGGTAGTAATGACTTTAACAAAGCAGTAGAGAAAGAAATCTATGTAGTTATTAATGAGATTCAGGAATTGGTTAATGGCTTTGATTTTGCAAATATAATCTCGCTTTATTGGAAAGCGTCACGCACAGGAAACGATGAGCTAAAAAACAATGTTCTTCGGTGGTTAAGAGGTGAATATAGACTCAAGTCAGATGTACGAAAGGAGTTAGGCGTAAGTGCTATCATTACAGATGATAACTGGTATGATTACATAAAATTGCTTTCTGCCTTTTTGGTTCGTGCAGGATATAAGGGTATGCTGATGTTAATAGACGAATTGGTTAATATTTATAAAATTCCACATACAGTTGCTCGTCAAAGTAATTATGAAAAAATATTGACTATGTATAATGATACATTACAGGGCAAGGCTTCTTATCTTGGAATTATTATGAGTGGAACACCACAGTGTGTTGAAGATACAAGAAGAGGCGTATTTAGCTATGACGCATTAAAATCACGTCTTGAATCAGGTAAATTCAGCGATGCAACAACACAGGATTTGCTTTCTCCTATTATTAAATTAGAACCATTAACACATGAAGAGCTATTCATTCTAATCGAAAAGCTTTCAATTATTCATGCTGACCTATATTCTTATTCTGTTAATATAACAGAGGATGAAATGATTTCTTTCTTGAAAATGGAATTTGAGCGTATTGGTAGTGGTTTAAATATCACACCTAGAGAAGTAATAAGAGATTTTATTGAGATATTGAATATACTTTATCAAAATCCAGAAAAAACAATAGAAGATATTATTAAGGGGAATAGTATAGCATTATCAGAAAATACGATTACCGATGAAGAGATACATGATGAGTTTGTAGGTTTTGAATTATGAGTATAAATGCATACGATAGACTTGCACCGTTTATTCAAGAATATATTTACAAAGAACGATGGTATGAATTGCGTGATATTCAGGTAGCAGCCTGCGAAGTGATTTTTGACAATGACACAAATCTTCTGTTGGCGTCAGGAACAGCGTCTGGAAAAACCGAAGCAGCTTTTCTTCCTGTGCTTACAGATTTATACAATAACCCCTCGTCCAGTGTAGGAGTATTATATATAAGTCCGTTAAAAGCATTAATTAATGACCAATTTGAGAGATTAGATGGTTTGCTTGAGTACTCTGATATTCCTGTATGGAAATGGCATGGTGATGTAAGTCAGAATAAAAAGCAAAAGCTATTAAAAAGACCATATGGAGTAATGCAAACTACACCAGAATCCTTAGAAGCACTGATCATGAAAAAGAGTGCCTCTGTTATTACCTTGTTTTCGGATTTAAGGTATATCATTATTGATGAAGTGCACTATTTTATGGATAGTCCACGTGGGATTCAGCTCTTATCTATCCTTGAAAGAATCCAGCGATTAACAAGTATTATTCCAAGAAGAATAGGATTATCAGCAACATTAGGTAATTATGATGATGCAGAAGCGTGGTTGTCATCTGGCACAAACAGAAAATGTATTACACCGTCAGCAGGAAATTCTAAAAGAACACTGAAATTGTTTCTTGACCATTATCCTTTGCATAAAGACGGAGAAACAATATTAGGTAGTGATGAATACTTTAATTCTCTGTATAAAGTTACTAACAAAAGGAAATGTATAGTTTTTTCAAACAGCAGAACGCAGGTAGAATACAATATAGCAATGCTAAAGTGTATGGATATGACAAATCGTGGAACAAATGTATATATGGTTCATCATGGAAATGTATCTACTGCCTTGCGAGAATATACTGAAAGGACTATGCGTGAATCAGAGGTCCCTATAACAACAGGAGCAACTGTTACATTAGAGCTAGGCATTGATATTGGTAGTCTTGAAAGAATTGTTCAAACTGGCTCACCATTTACGGTATCCAGCTTTGTACAGAGATTAGGAAGATGTGGCAGAAAAACTTCAATTTCAGAGATGTGCTTTCTTTTTAAAGGTTTTGAACCCTCGAAAAAAGATATTGTCCATAGTATAAATTGGGAATTTCTAAAATGTATTGCTATAATACAGCTGTATATCGAGGAGCGTTGGATAGAGCCTATTTCAACTCCAAAGCTACCGTACAGTATTTTATATCATCAAACTATGAGTATTTTGTATTCTGCTGGTGAATTATCTCCATCTATGCTTGCACGAAAAGTGTTGACATTGTCAGTTTTTAAAAATATATCAAAAGAAGATTATAAGGTTTTTTTGAATTATTTGCTTAGCATTAATCATCTGGAAATAACCGAAAATAATACTTTGATTATAGGATTGGAAGCAGAACCGATTTTAAATCATTTTGAGTTTTACAGTGTTTTCACAACACCTAAAGAGTATTCTGTTAGATACGAGAGTGAAGAAATCGGCACTGTACATCAAAAATATCCTATAGGAGAAGCATTTTGCCTTGCTGGCTTTTCATGGCGTGTCAAGAATTTAGATGAGGATAGTAGCTGTATTTATGTAGAGAAGCTTGAGGGTGTATCTGATAATATGTGGTTTTGTGATTGCTATACTATAATTGAAACCAAGATTATGAAAAGAATACAAGGATTACTTAAATTTGAAGATGATTATTCATATCTTTCTCAAAACAGTAAGCATTTACTTAATCAAATACGATACGAGGCACAATATGCTAATATTGTTGACACGCCTATTGTTAAAGCTTCTGACAACACCTTCTATATCTTCCCTTGGGTTGGTACAAAGGCAATGAATGTGTTATATTTATTGTTTAGGACCGAAGGCTTTAATATTACTTGTTTACAATTTGCTTTTCTTCCTATATGCTTAAAGATTGATGGTGAATCAGATGAAAAGAAAATCAGAGAAGTGTACAACATAGCAAAGACTGCTGATATTGATATTAACAGCTTTTCTTTAGATGAAGAGAAAATTGACATTGGAGGGAAGTATAATAGATATGTAGAGTCCAGTTTGATTAAAAAAGAGTTTTTAACTGATTATCTTGATGTGCAGGATTTACAGTCAAATTTATAAATGTTATTTATTCAAAGTAAGTGTCAACAATTATATAGTACTATTCAGACAGCTATAGTTCATAACCTCATACCCGAAAAATATCTGATATATATATTCACGCAAATACAGTATGGCAAGGATGTAAATACCTGTTTTCCTTGCTCAGAGCAGATATCTAAATTTTGCAAATCAAGAACCCCTCAGCAGAAGTAATACACAAAAATACTTCTGTTGAGGGGTTCTGTGCGTGGTTGAATTGACGCTTACATAGCAGCTACTTTCCGTTCTGTATTGAAGGCTGTGTTGATTGTGTTTGTAAATTCTGTACCATTACCAAAGAATGTACCGAATGAATCAACTCTGATGTCATAGCTACCTGTGTCAAGGGTTGTCTGTGCTGAATACACACCGTTACCCTGTACTGCAAGAGGATGGGTGATGTCACCAAAGATTGCAACATCACCCAAGCCATTTGGAGCCTTTAAAATCTGGAGGTCTCTTTTTTATATTGTACGTTTTTAACGGACCTGTGCATTTGTTCTTTTATCCGTCTGGTAGACAGGGGGGAATTCCAGTGTAACATTTTTTTATGAATAATTTAAGAGGTAATATTGGATTGCAAGTGCATCCTTTACTGTTACCATTGAATCACCATCAACATCACCGTAAACTTCGCTTTCGTCAGCGTAAGTAAGCTGTACTACAGCTCGCAGTACTAAAATTACGTCTTTAACTGTAACTTCTGAATCGTGGTTTATGTCGTATTTGCTGTAAACTTCATTTTGCATATACGCTATGCAGAATTTTGAGTAGCCGTTTTCACTTGCATAAGGGAAGTACCCGTCTGAACGGAACTGCCACATATCAGGGGTTGTGCCATCTGGAAGAGTGATTTCCTGCGAGAAATCAGTTATATAAGGATAGTAGCTGTAGTAGGTTCCAACGTTGTTTTTAGATAGAGCTTCGACATTTAGATTTTTGTATATAGCTTTGTTTGCAAAAATCAGGGTGTTGTAGCCATTTTCTTTGAGCTTGCTGGCAAATGCGAGTGCAACTGAAGTGTTAAGCTCTGTGCTGTTTGATGAGTATGGGGAATAGGTCATATTATAAACAACAGAAATTAGCTTGTCTTTGGACGAAGCTGGAAAGTAGTCTTTCATTTCTCTTAGAAAATAGTCAGCTTCTGCGTAGGCTTCTTCTTCGCTTTGTGCGTATGCGATAAAGCTCAGGTAAAATGGAAGCTCGTTTTCGCTTGCTGATGTAACGTTGTGTACAAATTGTGCATCATTCTGATACGGATAGTCTTCGCTACCCCATCCTGCACGGATTACTGCAAAGTCAAAGCCGTCGTCTTTTATATTCTTAAAATCAATCGGCTCTTTGCTACCACTTGAATAGTCACCATTTCGGGAGGTGATGTCGATGCCGTTTTGGAAACCAACAGAAACAAAAACTTTGTCGTAGTTACCTGTCTGGGTTTTAGCTATGATTTTTGCCTGTCCCAAGGCTTTGCCGTGTACTAGTGCTTATTTTATTCTCGTGCGTACCAATGTCGGTTATATCGGTAAGTGCTGAAGATACTTCTGGTTTAACCTTTGTCATTGACACAGGTGCAGAGTTAACACTAACAGATGCCGATGCAGACGGCTATTACGACATTGGCACAGCAGATGAGCTTTATGCCTTTGCCTATGCAGTTAATGGTGGTAACACCTCTATTAACGCAGAGCTTACAGCAGACATTGTTGTAAACGAAGGCACAATGTCTGCCGAAACAGACAGAACAAGCGTAAGACATTGGACAACTATTGGTAACAGCAGTAATATGTACACAGGCATATTTAACGGTAACAACCATACTGTTTCGGGTGTTTACTTTAATAAAACTGAAATAAGCTATGTAGGCTTGTTTGGTTACATAGGTGAAAATAGTACAGTTGAAAACACAGGTGTTATAAATTCTTACTTCAATGGTGATAGGTATATAGGTGGCGTGGCTGGTTTTAACTGCAAAGGCACAATCGAAAAGAGCTACAACACAGGTGATGTTAGTGGCTGTTATGATGTAGGTGGCGTGGCTGGTTATAGCAACGACACAGTCACAAACAGCTACAACACAGGTGAAGTTAGTGGTGATGATCATGTAGGTGGTGTGGTTGGTGATAACTACTATGGCACAATCACAAACTGCTACTACCTATCAGATAGCGAAACAGACAGCTTTGATGATACAACAGCAAAAACAAAGGAGCAGTTTGAAAGTGGTGAGGTTGCTTACCTGCTACAGGATGGTGTTACAGCAGACAAAAACGGAGATATTCCACATATTTGGGGACAGGATATTACCACAGGTGAAGATGACACAACTGTAGACGCAACCCCAACTTTAGGTGGAGAAAAGGTTTACTATGGCTATAAGGATTGCCACGCAACCGAGATGACATATTGCAACAACGCTTATGATGAAATACCTACCCATGGTTTCGAAAACGGCTTCTGTACAATTTGCAACGACTACGAGCCAGCAACACTTAATGCAGACGGCTGTTACGAAATCGGTAACGCTGGACAGTTTTACTGGTTTGCAGATAAAGTAAACAATGACAACGACAACTTTGGTTCTGCAAACGCTATTCTTACAGCAGATGTTGTGGTAAACGAAGGCACAATGTCTGCCAAAACCGAAAACGCAAGAGAGTGGACACCTATTGGTAATAATACTAAAAAATACACAGGTACATTTAACGGTAACAAGCATACTGTTTCGGGTCTTTACTTTGACACAAACACAAATAAGGTTAAGGTGTTCAATGCTCCAATTGATACAACAAAGGTAAAGGTTGCATTTGATAGCATTGACGCTCTTGTTCTTACAAGTGCTGACGGTGTAACATTCAAGGGTACAGTAGCTCTTGAGGCTGGTACATACACCTTCAGAATGGATGAGTTCGGTACACCAATGGG
>JAXJJE010000159.1:0-6913 GCA_036298405.1 Acutalibacteraceae bacterium | reverse complement strand
TTTTTTATAATTTCTTATTAGCAGAATTTGAATCGGTCTTTCGCTCAGACTTATCTGAATCCTTTACAACGACAATGCCTAACTCTTTTGCATATGTAGGATTTGTGTTCACTTTTTCCATCAGTCGGATGGCAAGAAGCCTTTCTTTCACGCTCACAGGCATCACTTCCTTTCTGGCTACTTAAAAATTTGTCGTTTCTGCTATAAATATATTGTACAAAAAATAGCAAATATAATAAATGACCAATTCAGCAAAATAGAAGAGTTATTTTCTTCAATCAGAGCAAAATAAGAATTTTTTCATTGTTTTATATAAAATTCTGTCGTTTATACCTGTATCCAGCATATACTCACACCACAGTTACAAAGACTGAACAGCTACACCAATAAATCATATACCTACCCACATTTCAAAGCAAAAGCCACCTCTGTGAGGTGATAGATATTTTTATTTTCATTGATAAATTTTCTTGATATTATTGTCACTATCTTAGCAAGAACATACAAGTAAAATTCTCTTTTTGCATATAGATTAAAGCAACTACTACGACAATTATAGTGTTATTTACTAAATTCGTCAAGCATTTACATAAAATAACACTTAAAATAAACAAAAAATCTCAATCAAATTTTTCATCTGACAAACAATATACATCAGCCAAGCAAATAACCCGTTAAGCACAGACTATGAAATATGTAAAAAAATATTCCCTAAAAACACATCTAAAATAAAACAGTCTGACAGAGTATAATCATTTGTCAGACTATAATACTAAACTCTATTAAAAAGTGGATTTATTTACGACATATTTTCCACAAAATCTGCTCGTAAATCCTTATCCACTTTTTTAGCAGAGTTTAGTATAAATCATTCATAAAATAATTTTCGATATAAAAATCCCCTTATCGTAGTCTTGAAAAAACTTTTCAAGTGTCTACTTTAAGGGGATTATTTGACATAACTAGTAAGACAACACCTTTTTTCACCTATAATTTTCCAGTAAATTCTTTAATCACAGAAAACAAGTGATTGCACCACTCATCTATGTGATTACGGAATAAAACAAATACCTGACAGTAATCTGTACAGAACAATAACAATACAAATTTACAGAATCACTCTGACAGCTCATCTAGTATATCTGCTTCTCGTAATTTTGTAAGAAACACATCAAAATCAGCCTTCGCTGTATCTTCATCAATGTCATATTTATCAATTAATTTATTGATAACTTCGTCGTAGGAAATCTCGTTTTGCAAAAGCTTGAAAACAAATTCTCCACTTGAATTCATTGATATAAAAATATTATTGCTATTGGAACTATTATTCACAGAAACAGCAAAAAAATTGCCAGAAAAATTTCCTAACACAAATTCTGATTTCAGTTTCATAATGCCCTCCTATAATACGCTGTAATCAGCTTTAGCGTTATAAAAAACCGTTTGCATTATTCAAAGCTATCCCAATCGAAATATCCATTATCATGTTCATCATCGAACTCATCGTCAACATCAGACGATGTAGCTATAACATCTTCAAGCTTAAGAACAGAAATATCAATTGTGATTTTTTCATATATTTCTTTCATAAATCCTCCTGTGATTATAAGTTAGTTTTTATGGTCTTACTATCTTATCATAATAACCATCTTCGGCAATATTTGGCTTGGTTGGGGTTGAATTATCTGCCGGAAAATGATCTGTAATATTTATAATATGACGAAGAACATATACTACATCAATAATATTTACTTTTTTATCGCCATCAACATCAGCTACTCCTATAAAGTCATCATCTCCATTATGATTTCCCAAAATATAACACTGCATGCGAACAGCGTCAATAATACTAATTTGTCCGTCCTGATTAACATCTCCGAGCTTATATGAGTCTTCTGCTTCAACACAAATTGAGGAGCTTAATGTAATCAAAATGGTTAAAATTACAATAAAAAAATTCTTCATACTATCACCTTATTCAAATTCAGAAAAGTCAATTTCAGCCGAATGTGATTCATCATCATTTGTTGTCTCTTTATTTTCAAGCTTACTTACAGTATCATCTGAGTTTTGAGTATCACTTTCTGTAGCGTAACTTACTGTGCTATCAGCCTGAGTAACTGTTTCTTTATTATCTTTTTTGTGGTTACAACCACTAAGGATTGAAACCACAAAAATAATTGTTGTTATTGCCAATAATAATCTCTTCATCATATCAACCATTCATTAAGAATTTTGCTAAATTAAAGCTTGAGCTACAGCCATGGTAAGTGTTTGTAGCTGTATAATTATTGTAATGGGTTCTGAATAATCCGTTAGCGTCTGTATAACGGATATAAGAACGAGCAACCATTGCCTGTGAATGTGCCTGTTCAAGTGCCTGACCCTCTAAATTTTTATATGTTACAACAGCTGTGTAAAGCCTATAATTTTTACCATTAAAATGGTCAGGTACACCCGAGCATTTTGCATTTTGAACATACTTATATTCAGTAGTTGTGTTTTTACCATTAACATTTGTACCCTTATATTCTAGCTTATAGCCTTGAGTGTTGCCTGCGTATTTCTGTGCTGTTGCTGTTTTAGCAAGAACATATCCGTACTCTGCACCATTTCTATTTTCGGGGCTAAGCGCATTAATCTGGTTATAAACATCTTCACTGACCACTGTTATAAAACGCAATCCAGTATCTGTGTTACCGTAATGTTCAATACTATCTTTTGGAATATCACGAATCTGAACACCTAAAAGGTCGTAGCCCGAATACTTACCGGAATTATCATAATCCTTTGTATCACTCTCTTCTTTTTCTACATCCTCTACTAAAATCCAGTGAGCATATACATCAGCCGGACCTGTGTAGATTTCGCTCCAGTTGATTGGTCTTGAATCATCATCCTTATCAAGATACCAACCCTTGAATACATATTTATTATGAGTTAAGTATTCAAACTCTGGAATATCATAGAAAGACTCCAGCGAACCATCAGCGTTCAGATTATAGCTATTATCCCCACTTATTTTCACACCATTTTTATAATATGTTCTGAATACATCATAGTCGATATCCTCGTTATTGGCATGGAAGGTAACCTTAAACGTCCACTTAGCTATAACAGTTATATCATTATGTACAGAAGCATCAATTTCAGTAACTTTATTACCTTTTTCATCGTACCAGCCTAAAAATTCGTACCCTTCACGAGTTGGAATAACATCTGAAATATCAGTATCATAGCTCCAGATATGACCAGTATGATAAATAAGCTTGTCACCCGTATCCTCAGCATATTCATCCATATTTGTAACATAGTCTTCTTCGGTTTCAGTAAAATCAATATCGAATGTAATTGTGTATCTTTTTGGCTGAAGCTCAATAGTAAGAAGCTGTGTCTGATTAGGAGGTGTAAGACCCTCTATAGCACTGTAACGGGCACTGCCATTGTAATACACATAGAATGGTGCTTCAGTTGGGTTGTTTGTAGCTTCGGTGTTATTAATAGTGTAGCTATGTAATAGCACAGAGTAATCATAAAGAGTATAACCGTCTGGCATTGTACGCCATACCTTATACGAATTTTCTCCTGTTGCTGTTGTGGAATCAATTTCAGTTTCCTGAGCAAATTTATTTTTGCCATCATACATCTGAGTAATAATAGGCCAGTCCTGTGGGTAGTTACCACTATGATGATCATTATAAAGAATTAAAACATCGGCTGTGTCTGGACGATAGCCCTCACCAATTTTTGTAGCATTTACAGCATAATGCAAATCAAAATCAGAAGGTGTAAACTCCATAAATACATTTACATCTGCTACAAGAGGGTCTACATCACCAAAGCTTGCCATATAATATTTACGCTCGGATTCTGAATAATAGTGATTTTCATAATCAAACATTGTAGCTATATCTATACTGAGAGGCTCATTCTGATACTTAACATCGTAGTTAGTGGATTGAACAAAAACCCTGTAATCTAACCCCTCATCAGGTACAGCTGTAAAACAATAATTACCTGTACCAATAGGCTTATCCACTTCCATCATTCCCTGGTCATTGTAAGCAAGATTTATTTTTTGTGTTGCAACTGTTTCAGCATATCCGTTAGAAAGAATTTTCTGAAGATAAACAGTAATTGTATGTGCACGGTCAACAGGATTAACAACACGAATGTCGTTTTCGTTATCATTTAAATGATAATATCCTGCAACAGAAACAATACCCTGCACAGTAAGAGGTGCTTTCCACTTAGCTCTAAGTACTATATCGTTGAAAAGCTCATCACCACTTGATACAGTTTTTTCTGTCATCTCATCATTTTCAACAATATACTAACCCTCAAACACATAACCACCATCTCTGGTTACTGTATAGTCATTAAGGTTTGGTACTACAAGCTGATTTTCAGCTACCTTACTATCAGTTATACCGTCACTAAACTTACCACCGTTTGGCTGGAATGTAACATTGTGGGTGTTTACAGAAATAATTGCTTTTACGATACCCTGCTGAACATTATCATTTAACACTGCACCCGTTAAAGCCGTGCTAGGGTCTGGATTTAGTCCGTCAGTTACTTCAATTTTTGCGTGGTAACGCTTATCATCTGTACAATACTCTGTGTGCTTTTCATCAACATGAGGGTCTTTAATCTCTGTACCATCTTTTGCAGGTAAAATTGTTCCGTCAGGTAACAAATAAGAAACAACCTCTATACGGTAAACATAATTTTTACCGTCAGATGTCTGACTCCATACAGGATAAGAGCCCTCACCTTTGCCGTTTTTATCAAGATTTACTGTAACAAATGCATCCTTATGCTGTGTGATAACAGACCAATCAACTGTTTCGTCATCGTTATAAGGACTGTCATACCAACAATTAACCTTTACATGAGCAGCAACAGGTAAAAATTCAGCTGGAAGCTTCTTTGCCTCTTCGTCCAATTCTACGCTGAATTTAAAGTTATTATTAGTTGGTGTATAGCGTAGCTTTGCTTCGATAATAACATTACCGGCTTCATCGGTGCTTTTGCTAACCTCATAAAGCTCATACTCTGTTTTTGCGATTTCAACAGTATAATCACTGCTTTCTGGAACATTGTCTGCTTGTGGTGAAATAGCTGTATAAACTGTTTTATTATCTTCAAATGTTACAGAATAATCATCTACTGCAAATTCGCTTTCTCCGTCCCATGTAATATCTTTAGTAAGCACGTCAGTATAATTTGCTTTACCGTACAATTTTGTCATCAAATCGTAGCTGACGTTATGCTTAGCTCTATCATTTGCAATACCACCACTACCATCTGCCACTGTATGGTCAATAGAGATATTTACATAGACATCAACACCTTTTTCCCATTGTGCTGTAAGAACATATGGAGTAGAAATATTCTGTGTAAGAACATCTGCACTCTTATATATTTTTCCGTTCTGGTCTTTCCAGCCAATGAAAACATAACCCTCTTTTTCTGGCTCTTCGTCCCACACATTTACAGCTGAATTAGCGATATGATATTCTTTTTTAAGCTCTGTATCACCATCTTTATATGTAACAGAATTATAGAAAAGGTATCTTGTGCGATCAGCATATTGCATTACTAAAAGCTGTTCATCAATTTTTGTTGAGTCATCAGCAGTGTAGTAAAGACTATACGAGCCTGTATCTAAAACACTTGTATATGTACCTATTGTATCCTCTTTTTTCTTAAGTTCGATAAACTCTGTACCGTCTGTACTTTTAGCATAAACTGTAGAGTACACCGAAACATCCTCGATATTTACTTTTGTTCCACTTGCTGTGTGTGTAGAAGAATCGTATGTACCGTCAAGATAGACCTCAACCGTAGCATTGTAAATAGGCTTTGTTGTATCCCATACATAAGCATATGTATAGCGAGTGTTGTTCTCGTCATCCTTATACTCAGCTCTTACCTCTACCATATATTGAGTATTAGGTGTAAGTCCGTCAAAAAGAATTGTTCCATCTTCTTGCTTTACACCTTCTCTACCATCTATAAAGTAACGACAACGATTATCAAGATTATCCTCTAGTGTCAGTGTATATGCAGTTGTAGAGGTTGTAGGCTTTTTAAATACATACACAGTTGTAGTAGCAGTACCCTGTGACTTTTCGTGAAACTTACAAGTATTTTTTTTAACCGTAAGCTCTACCTTAGCATCACCATTTGAATCGGTGCTTGTACCTGCTTTTTTACCAGTAATATAGTAATCACCATCTTTGGTAAGTGTAACATTACTGCCACCACTTACGATTCTGCCATATGTAACACTACTTTCGGTACAGGTAATATGAACAATTGCAGATTCACCAAGCAGGTCTTTTACATTTTTTGTATCGCCTTCAAATATACCTATTGTGACATTATCTATATCCTTTTGAAGATTGTGGTCAACAATACCATCATAGCTATATGATGTCCACCACGAAGAACCAACACTTGTAACTTTACCCGTGTGAGAATCGGTAGCTATAACCTTGCCGTCGGCATCATATACGGTTACTTTGATAGTTCCGTTGTATGCAACAGTGTCAGATATAGCAGAGCCTACACCAGATGTATTAGAACCATAAATTGAAGCCCAGCAATAGCCTTTACCTGTAAAGCTATCTTTGTATGTACGACCTGCCATATTTCTACTGGCAGAAATTTGGCTATTGTAAACTTCTACCTCATTATCTGTACCATCAATATAATACATATTATGCGAGTTATACACATACAGATAAGTGCCAAGTGTATTCTCCCACTTGTAGGTAAATTCACGCACATTACCGTCGTAGCCTGTTATTCTTGCTTCTAAAAGCTCAGAAGAACGCAAATCCTCCTGTGCTCCACGCACAAAGCTGACAATTTCAACTGTAGGCGTAGCTTTTGGTGTAGCTGT
>JAXJJE010000158.1:0-14989 GCA_036298405.1 Acutalibacteraceae bacterium | reverse complement strand
TCCCTCCCTTGCAATCTTTGCTTACTTTCTTTTGTAAGAAAGTAAGTCCCTGAATGTAACCAATTTACGAAGTAAATTGATTGCGAGGGACAAGCACTTTAAATAATAAAAAAGTTTTATATTATAAAAATAGTTTGTAAGAGCATAGCACTTTAGCTTGCTATAAAAGCAAGTAAGACACCGACACATTACATGTGTCCATAATAAAAAAACTTTAAACCAATACAAACTAACTGTAAATATTAAAATTTTATCATTGTGCTATAAAGCCATACAGGGTGCAACTCTGACCAACAAACTACAATTTGTTCTAAGCTATAAAAACAGACCACACTCCTACCCTGTATGATAAGCCTGTGGTCTGTATATAATCATATATTTTGCTATGTCAGAGTATAGCTATATCAGATAGCCTTTAGCTTCTGCTCTAAAAGCTCCTTAATAACTGCTGGGTCACCAGCACCCTTAAGCTCACGCATACAAGCACCAAACAATGCCTGCATAGCCTTTGTTTTACCGTTTTTGAAGTCCTCAACAGCCTTTGGATTATCGCTTATTGCTTTATCAAGAATGCTGTCAATAACTGAAGAATCAACCTTTTTATCAAGGCTGTTTTCTTTACAATAAGCAACAGGGTCTACACCGTTTTCGATTACAGCGATTAGAACCTTTTTACCTGAAATTCTGTTAATCTTACCCTCGTTAACCATTTTAATGATTGTAGAAAGCTCCTCAGCAGTAACCTCAAGCTCGTTAAGAGTTTTACCATCTTTACGTAGAATACCTGCACAATCAGTAAGAATCCAAGTTGCAACATCCTTTGCATTACAGCCAGTTGCAACAACATCATCAAGCAGTGTGCTGATTTTATGGCTAGAAATAAGCATATCAATTTCCTTTTCAGAAATTCCAGCCTCACGGTACTGCTCTGCTTTTTCATCAACAGCAACAGGCTTGTTAGCCTTGATTTGCTCCAGCCACTCATCATCAATGATAATAGGCATAAGGTTAGCGTCTGGGAAGTAACGGTAATCTGCCTCTGTTTCTTTATTACGCATAGCAAAGGTTTTACCACTTACATCGTCAAAGCGTCTTGTTTCCTGTACAAGCTCTTCAAGCTCGTATTCTATTGCATCTATATGACGCTGTGACTCGTAACGTATAGCACGCTCGATAGCCTCGAATGAGCTCATATTCTTAATTTCAGTACGAACACCAAATTCTGTGCTACCCTCTGGACGAACAGATATGTTAACATCGCAACGCATTGCACCCTCTTCACATTCAGAAATGCCACCAGCACGGAACATAGACTTTAGCTTGTTAAGGTAAGTAATAACCTCCTCTGCACTTCTAAAATCAGGCTGTGTAACAATTTCGATTAGAGGTACACTTGTACGGTTGAAATCTACGAATGAAGAGTTACCACCATGTACTAGCTTACCAGCGTCTTCCTCCATATGAATCTGCTTAATGTGAATATCACGAGCACCAGCAGATGTTTTTAGTGTAACACAACCGTCTGTACATATAGGATGGTTTAGCTGTGTAATCTGATATGCACAAGGAAGGTCTGGGTAGTAATAGTTTTTCTTATCGAATGTAGTATAACGGTTTATGTTACAGTTAAGCATAAGACCAGCTGTAACAGCCAGCTCTACTACACGCTTGTTCATTACAGGCAGCATACCTGGCATACCACAACAAGCAGGACAAACGCAGTCGTTTGGCTCTTTAGCAGCTGAATGGCCACCACAAGAGCAGAATATCTTTGATTCGGTGCTTAGTTCAACATGAGTTTCAAGACCGATTACCAACTCGTAATTCATAATTATTCACCCTTCCTTTCAACGCTGTGTGCCAGACTAAGCAGTACGCTTTCGTCAAAGTGTTTACCCATAAGCTGAATACCATTGCTTACAAGAGCTGGAGTTCCTATCAGGTTTGGTACTGCTGTAAATACGCTTTCTTCAAATACCTTTGTGAAAGCCTCATGTATATCATACTTTTCGTACTCTGTTTTACTGCATACAGGTGTAAGAACAGCGTCGTAGCTTTCCATAAGCTTTGCAATACTCTCTGCAACAACACGACGAACTCTTAATGATTTATCGTAGCAATCCTTATAACGATTTTTCGACAATACATCAGAACCGTAAAGAATTACTGCCTTTGTAAGGAAGTTAAAGCCCTCTGTTCTTGTATTTACATATAGCTCATCAATATTTCTGTACTTCTCTGTACGATGACCATATTTTACACCGTCATAACGAGATACATTGTTACAGGTTTCAGCAGACATAAGAATCTGCCATGCTGTGTTTGCAATTTCGAACAGGTCGCATGAGATTTCCTCTACTGTAACACCATTTGCACGAAGTGAGTCAGCAAAAGCATTAACCTTTGTCTTTGTAGCTTCGTCTGCTTTCTCAAAAAGCTCTTTAATAATACAAACCTTTTTACCTGAAACCTCTTTATCTGTAGCGTAATCATAGCTTTCAGCTGGCAGGCTTGTGCCGTCTTTGTCGTCATGGCCTGCAATAACGCTCATAATCTCTTTTATACCGTCTGCATTCTGAGCATATACACCAATCTGCTCACCAGACGCTGCACATGAAATCACACCATAGCGTGATACTGTGCCATAGGTAGGCTTAAGAAAATCTATATTTGCAAGTGCTGCACTTCTTCTTGTAGCACCGTTCATATCAACCCCCAAAGCTGCCTTTACATCGCCCTGTGCAACAAGTGTAGCTGCTGCACCTGACAGCTTCTCATCCTGTGGAGCATAGTAAGAAAATTCTCCAACAAGATCCAAGCCGAACTCACCAACATTAGCTTTGCCTGCTACTGTGTAGCCTTTATTCTCAAGACGAGTAACAGCCTCTGCACTGAATAATGGCTTAAAGCCCTCTAATATATGTGAACCTGCAGTTGATTCTACATCCTTTACAAGAATAGTATCGTCAACAGCGATATTTCCGTTATCGCACATCTGTGCTGCATAATATTTCATTCTACACACCTCACTTTACAAGTCTTGGCACTTGCCAGCTGTCGTCACTGCGTTCTGGAGCACCCTCAAGCAGACTCTCTCTTGAGAATGGCTGATTGCGAACATCCTCACGCAATACATTAGTCATCTCCATAACATGAACCATTTCTTTTACGTTTTCTGTATCACAAGCCTTTAGCTTCTGCTCGCTTTCGCTCATTGAGTTGAAGATACCCTGCATTACAGCCTCTTCATCCTCTGTTAGTGAAAGCTGGTTAAGCTGTTGAGCATTTGAGAAGGTAGAACGCTTGTTAGCAGACTGTCTGCTGTTAGAAGCAGAACCTGTAGCTGAACGCTGTGCAAGTACATTGCCGTTACCTAGCAGATGAACATCCTCTAGCTGTTGGTTTGTTACATTACTTGGTGCACCAAGTAGTAAATCCTGTGCATTACCATTTAGTGGGAATGCAATAACATCAAGAATTTTCTCTTCATCTGTAAGTAGCATTACCATACGGTCAATACCTGGTGCCATACCTGCGTGTGGTGGTGCACCATACTGGAATGCTGTATATAAAGCATTAAAGCGATTTTTCAGCTCTTCTTCATCATAGCCTGCAATTTCGAATGCCTTTTTCATAATATCAATATCGTGGTTACGCACAGCACCAGATGCAAGCTCTATACCGTTACATACAAGGTCATACTGATAAGCCAGAACCTCGTTAGGGTCTTTTGTTAAAAGTGCTTCCATTCCACCCTGTGGCATTGAGAATGGGTTATGAGTAAAGATTGTGTCGCCTGTTTCTTCGTCAGTTTCGTACATTGGGAAATCCACAACAAAGCAGAATTCAAATGCGTCATCACGGATAAGGTCAAGCTGTTCCTTTGCTGCAAGCCAAGAACGAATTAAGCCAGCCTTTTTCTCTGTATCGTTTTTCTTATCGTCACAGATAAAGAATAGAGTTTCACCCTCTTTTACCTTTGTAAGCTCTGTAATTTCTGCCTTTTTCTCTTCACTTAGGAACTTAGCAATAGGACCTGCAAATACACCCTCTTTAAGAGTAATATAGCCCAGACCACCTAGTCCTACCATATCTGATGTAGCGTATTTTAAAGAGTCCTCAAAGAATTTCTTTGACTTACCCTTACAATCAGCCACAATACCACGTACTGGCTTACCCTTAAACGCTGGGAAGTCAACATCAGCAAAGAAAGCTGTTAAATCACAAATAACAAGTGGGTTTCTTAAATCTGGCTTATCTGAACCATATGTCATCATAGCATCTGCGTAAGTGATACGTCTGAATGGCTTTGGTGTTACCTTTTTATTTGAGAAGGTCTTGAATGTATCGTAGATAACATCTTCGCAGATATCTAGTACTTCTTCCTGTGTTGCAAATGCCATTTCGAAGTCTAGCTGATAGAACTCACCTGGTGAACGGTCAGCACGAGCGTCTTCATCACGGAAGCAAGGTGCAACCTGAAAATACTTATCAAAGCCTGATACCATTAATAGCTGTTTAAACTGCTGTGGAGCCTGTGGCAGAGCATAGAACTTACCTGGGTGCTTACGGCTTGGAACAAGGAAGTCACGAGCACCCTCTGGTGATGATGCAGTAAGAATTGGTGTTTGCATATCAAGGAAGTCTTTCTCTTCCATTTTATTTCTTAGAAAACGAATAATCTTTGAACGCATTACAAGATTATCGTGGTTTTTAGGGTTTCTTAGGTCTAGGTAACGATACTTTAGACGTAGCTCATCCTTAATTGCTCTTGAACCTCTTACATCGAATGGCAACATATTCTTACTTTTGCCAAGAACCTGAAGAGTATCTACAACTAATTCTACCAAGCCTGTATCTATTTTATTGTTAACGGTTTCTGGGTCACGCTTTTCAACAACACCTGTAACAGAAATTACTGTTTCACGGTTTACATCCTTTAGTAATTCCTCGTTGTGAATAACCACCTGTGTTACACCTGTGTAATCACGAATATCAACAAAGATAATGCCACCGTGGTCACGCACTACATCAACCCAGCCAGCAAGCTGTACTGTTTGCCCAATATGCTGTTCACGTATGTCATTACATAAATGTGTTCTGTACATAATAATTACCTCCTGTTTTTTCGCAAAATATAAAAATCCCGGGAATATATTGCTATATTCCCGGGACGAGTAAACAAAAAATTTAACCCGCGGTGCCACCCGCATTGATGCAAAAATGCATCCTCTTTTTCTATTAAGTTAGAATAAAATCGAAGTGTTCCCTAGCTTACTACTCATCTCAAACACGCTTTCAGTCGGTGACGTATTCTCCCTGACAGACTTTCCAAAAAAGCTGAGTCTTCGCTTGTTATAATACCAAAATTACAGCCTAATGTCAATAATAAAACCTTAAAAATATTTTCCAATCAGCAAGTTTTTAATCCACATTTCAGCATATTCGTATTATTTGAATTTGTTAATAAAATTATGCATTTTTTGCTTATTAATAACTAAAGGTTTAAATAGCTTAAAAGCTATTGCAAGATTTCTACCTTATAGTGTCCCATTGAATCGGTAGTAGTTGGGCAATATTTTATATTCCCACCCTTATAAGAGATATCTACGGTTTGCTTACTATTGTTTGTAAATATTATATAGGTAGCTCCACTTGGCACCTCGAAGGTATATAGAGCTTGATTTTTGTCATTAGTACCAGATTTTGTCATTGGTTTACCTGGCCAAGTTGTCATGCTCTTGTTTGAATCTGACCAATAGTAGCAATACATTGTGCCACTCCAATTTTGAGAATTGGTGAAGGTTACTAAATTCTTAGTTACTGGATTTGTTGGTGCTTCGGTAGGCTTTTCGGTTGGTGGCTCGGTTGGTAGCTCTTTATAATTAACCTTACCTACATTTGCTGCATTTTTATCTGAAACGATATATTTCATAATATAAATAGCATCTCTTAAATCTACCTTGCCGTCATCATTACCGTCTGCAAGTCGTAACCATATCTTTGAGGCATCTATACCACCAACGTTATACTTCATAACTAAAAGTGCGTCGGTCAGGTTTATTGCACCACTATTATCTATATCACCGATAATTGTACCATTAAATTCTGTAACGTTAAAATTAATGGTGCTTTCTGCATAGTTGCCTTTTGAGTCGGTAGATGAAATTTTAGCTGAGTAGTTACCTGCCTTTCGTGGCATCCAAGTAAGTGTTAAGTCACTTGTTTTGCCTCCAAGGCTAAATTTAGTTGATCTTATATCAGTTGAATAAGCAACAGTTCCATTTGAATCTTTAATAGTAATATTGTGAAGATTCTTAGCATATCCAGCGTAGTCGATATTCTCAAAGTTTGTTAAAGCGAAAAACTCTATTTCGTCACCAACCATAATTTTTTCGTTTGGTGTTACTTTAAACTCTGTATACTCAAAAGGCTTATTCTCTAAATACATTTCGATATATGTAGAAACAACCTTATCTGAATAGTCTTTAACGTTTACAGTTATTCTGTAATTACCCTGAGTAGTAAAGGTGTTTGTTGTATAGTTGATATCAAGGTATTTTTTTGTTGTCTGAACACCAGTATCCAGATTTGTAAAAATATATTGATATTGATAAGGCTCATAGCCACCTGTTGCATAGGCTTCAAAATTCAGCATTTTATTAGTAGATATCGGAGAGTCAATGCATTTCACTGTGGCTGTAATTGGCTTTGCAACATTTTCTGTTGCAAAATAATTCAAGCCCTTACCAGCTTTGTAATTTTTACCGTTGTTATTATCAATATTACCATTGTTATCAGTAAAATAAAGTGTTACATCAGACTCCTGCTGAAGCTTGATAACATATTTATACAAGTAGCCACGCTTTTCGATATTATAAGTCATAGGCACACCATTGTCAGATGTCCATGCACCATTATTAACCTTATAATGCAGATTAGGCTTATCGTAGCCTCGGTAATAAATTACAGTATCTGTTGATTGGGTTTGAGCAAGCTCGATTGTTTTTTCATTACCATCAAGTGTAAACGGAAAAGCATTTTGTGGCTTAAATACTCTGTTTGTGCTTGCGTCTACAATTTGTGCATCCTTTACAGTCAGCTTAGCTCCACCTGCTTTTGTATCAGTAAAAGTAACGCTCCAGTTGCAATCAGTAAGATTCTGTGAGGTAATCTCTGGGAATACATTATCAAGTGCAAGTACCATTGTACCATCGTTTGAATTTGTTGTACCGTCATAGGAGTATTCACCTCTTGAAAGACCAACAATAAATGGTGTATAAACATTTGCACTATATGTTGTTCCGTTTAGCTCTGCTGTTACAACAGCTTTTGTTTGATTTCTGTTTGCTGAATTCCAAGTATACTTGAAGTACAAATCTCCACCAGTGTTGTATGGCATAACATCAATTCTTGAAATTGTTGTCATAATTTTTGAACGGTTTGGGGTTTCTGGTGCACCATCTACAACTGAATCTTCGTTTAAAGCATCGTATGCCACCCATATAAAGCCCTTGTTTCCATAACTAGCACCCCATGAGTTTGCAATTTTAAATGCACCCATTTCACCATTATCTACAGTACCGTTTTTATTAATATCGGTCCAGATATTATCGTTGTAGCCTACAAGTGTCATTCTATGGCCACCCTTTGTATCCTTTAAACGTGATACAACATATTCACCAGCATATTTATCGTTTTCAGGAGCATTAGCGTTTTTGGTAAGCTTAACTCTATCGAAATAATTAGCAAATGTAGAAAAAGCAAGTACATCTCCGTTATTTAGTGCAGTTTTTATCGGCTCAAGGTCAGAGTCATCTGCAGCTGTAATCTGAGTATCTTCGTTACCAATAGTATCAAATATCTGATAATCCTTTACTCTGTATTTTATAGAGGTCTTCCATACATCTTCAGTAGGGCTCCAGCTAAGATAATCATCATCGTAAGGTACCATACTGATTGGCACATTACCCTGATATTTCATAAAGTCGTATGCAGCCTCAGCAGAAATACCAGAGTCTTTTCCTCCGTTTACATTATTATATATAAACTTAGGAGAAAAGGTATTTTGTGGTGTTGTTTCAACACCCATTGCCTTGTTCATTGTGTATGTAAACTGATAATATCCCTGTGCCCATGCTATACAAGAACCCAGAGAGTTCTGATTGCCAATTGCAGGGAAGTATTTACTTTGGCTGTTATCTACACTGCTTGGCAAATCAGCGTTAAGGCTACCACCACTAGGTACCTTGTATTTTTTGCCGGTTAATTTGTAATATTCACTTACTGAATTAATTACAGGTACATCATCTGAAATTCCCTGCTCAAATGTAAGGTCACCAGTAGCATGAAAGTTTTCTGTATCAGTACTATCAGCTTCATCTAAAACCTGTGGCATTGTAGCTGGCATAGTATAGGCTAAAGTCTCTGATTGTATTAGGCTATTTGGTGGTACATCGGCAGTATTAATATTATCGTCACTATTTGTAGCAACAGCTGTAATTGAAGTAAGAGTTGACATAACAGTTGTTGCAGATAAGACTGCACAGAGCAATCTGCGTTTTCTAAAATTCATTTTAAAAATCCTCCTTTTAAATATTAAGATTTATAAGAAAAATCACTTATAATACTGTGAATATAAATTCTCATTCTTAATATAATTTTAACATCAAAATTTAACTTATTCAACAATATTAAAGCTGTTGAAAGCTTTTTGGTTTTGGTTGCTGAAAATGCAAAATTATTTTGATACTATTTCCTAAATAACTCTCTAAAAACAAAAGGTGTACATCGCAAAATGTACACCTGAGTTTATTTACCTATAAAATTTTCTTCTTTGTAGCACTACAACACCAGCAACTGATAATAGTAATACTACTGGCAATACCTTTACAGCATTAGTACCTGCTGTAGCAACTGTACCATTCGATGTGCTTGAAGCTGGTTGTGTTGGACCTGCTGTTGGTGCCTGTGTTGGCTTTTGAGTAGGTGCCTGTGTAGGAGCTTGTGTAGGAGCTTCTGTTGGTGCCTGTGTTGGAGCTTCAACCTCTGGTACATAGGTATAATCTATATCATAGTATGGGTTAACTACTACCTTTTGATAACCCCAATATTCGTCAGGCACAGTAACTAGATTACCATTTGCATCTCTTAAAGGCTCATCTGTAGTTTCGCCTGTGTTAGGGTCAAAGTAGGCAATCTTAGGTTCATATACAAAATCAATCGGATCTGATGTAATTCCACAATAAAAGAATTCCTCAGGAGCATAAAACAGACAGCCTGATATATTAGCACCTTCTATTGTATCATCTTCATAGTAAATTCTATCTGAAATATCATTCTGCATTGGGTCATCGACCTTAATGTCAATAGTCTGTAGCTTGTGTTTTTTATTTTCTGCTACCATGTCACCAATGCCATTATTCCATATAATAGATGTAGCAAAGGTTGGTGCAAAGGCATAATAAATATTTCTGTCAGCATAAATATCGTTACCATTCTGGTCAATTACTGACAGCTTCTTAGCAGGTACACCTGGCCAGTCGGCAACGTTTATAGAACCACAGTACCAGTAAAAGCCTATATCCATACCTGCTTCTTTGCTCTCCTTATGCTCATTAACCCAGTTGTCAGGTGCTTCAAAATAATAAACGTTATAATAGCCGTCCCAGTCATATGGAATATACTCGCTATCTTCAAAATCAGTAGAATATCTTTCTGGAATTTCCATATCTGGTGTAACAGGTAAACCACGCTTAACACCGTATTTTTCGGCAAGCTGTGATTTTAAAACCACAGAGCTATCCTCTGTTGGAGCCTCTGTCAAATTAAGCTGTGAAGCTACGTATGCTTTAGCTTCTTCCCATGTCATATTAAAGCTATCTTTGTATTCTTCATCCCATGCACAGGTACCGTCTGGCTGAAGTCCGTAATTTGCACAGAAATCATCAAATATAGTCTGGTCTGTTTCACCAGGAATATATGCATGACCTTCAACCTTTAAACCTAACAGAACACGGTGTTGACCACAATCAGGGTTGTTGTCCCAAACTATATATGGACCTTTTCTTGGTGTGTCTACAGGTGCAAGCTTTGTATCAAGTTCAGTGGTAAAGGTATCTCCTATACAATTCTGATTAAACACAGCGTCATAGGTTTGTCCACCTTTTCCATCAGATAAAATCATCAAATTCCAATCACCAGCTGGTACATTGTATGTAGCTGTTTCTCCGTCCTCTGCAATTGTCATAAGTGCTTTTTCTGATTGCCATTCATACAAGCCTTTACCACCTTCACGACCATCCCAGATATGGATATAATATTTTGCACCCTCGTACTTCCAGCCGTTGTTAATTCTAAAGGTGATTTCGCCACCTTTAATTTCGTAATCCTCTGCTGAAGCACTGATTGAGCATACGTTACCTACTGCAGAAAGCATTGTAACTGCAAGCATACTGCTTAAAAGCCTTTTTATCATTTTTCTCTCTCCTTAAAATAATCTCATTAAAACAATCACAATAGTATTCTATAAATAAATACCTTGTTTTTCATTTTAGCATAGCGAATAATATTTAACAAGATAATTTAATATAAATTAATTCATATCACATAGAATTTTAGCAAGTTTTTTTATCTAAAAAGCTAAATCCGTATTAATATTTCATAAAAAATAAAAAACATTTTGTTAAATATAACCTCTGTTATCAAAAGCTGTTAAATCTAATAATATTCAGCTTATTCTTATATATCTTTATAAATTTTGATTTTACTACTATATCTCACCTACAAAATACACTAAAAAGCATTGACAAAACAGACTTACAATGGGATAATTATATAGAATGTAGATTATTGAATTTTGTATTCATAAATATAAATGTAAGGAGAGATAAGAAATGGCTAAAGAGCTTGCAAAGTCATATAGCCCTAGCGAGGTTGAAGATAAAATATATGACTTTTGGATAAAAGAAAATTATTTTCATTCAGAGATAGATAAGGATAAAAAGCCTTATACAATAGTTATGCCACCACCAAACATTACTGGTCAGTTGCATATGGGCCATGCACTAGATAACACATTACAGGATATTTTAATCCGTTACAGAAGAATGCAGGGCTACTGCACACTTTGGTTACCAGGTACAGACCATGCTTCTATTGCAACAGAGGCTAAAATCGTAGAGGCTATGCGTAAAGAAGGCGTAACAAAAGAGGATTTAGGCAGAGATGGCTTTCTTGAGCGTGCCTGGGAATGGAAAAAGGAGTACGGTGGAAGAATTTGCGACCAGCTGAAAAAAATGGGCAGCAGCTGTGACTGGCAGAGAGAACGCTTTACTATGGACGAGGGCTGTAACGAGGCTGTAAAAGAGGTTTTTGTAAAGCTGTATGATAAGGGGTTAATTTATCGTGGCGAGAGAATTATCAACTGGTGTCCTCACTGCTTAACATCTATTTCAGACGCTGAGGTTAACTACGAGGATCAGGCTGGTCACTTCTGGCATTTAAGATATATGCTAGCAGACGGCAGTGGTCATATAGACCTTGCTACAACTCGTCCAGAAACATTACTTGGCGATACAGCTGTAGCTGTAAACCCTAACGACGAAAGATATAAGGATATGGTAGGTAAAACATTAATTCTACCTATTGTTCATAGAGAAATTCCAATTGTTGCTGATGATTATGTAGAGATGGATTTTGGTACAGGCGTTGTTAAAATTACACCTGCACACGACCCTAACGACTTTGAGGTTGGTATGCGTCATAATCTTCCTGTTATCAATGTAATGACAGATGATGCAAAAATTACAGAGGATTATCCTAAATATGCAGGTATGGACAGATACGAGGCAAGAAAGGCTATTGTAGCTGACCTTGAGGCTGAGGGTGCTTTGCTGAGAGTAGAGGACTACAACCATAACGTTGGTACCTGCTACCGTTGTGGTACTACTGTTGAGCCTAGAGTTTCTAAGCAGTGGTTTGTAAAGATGAAGCCACTTGCACAGCCTGCTATTGACGCTGTAAAGACTGGTGAGACTAAGTTTGTTCCTGCTCACTTCGAGAAAACATATTTCCACTGGCTAGAAAATATTCGTGACTGGTGTATTTCTCGTCAGCTATGGTGGGGTCATCAGATTCCTGCTTTCTACTGCGACGATTGTGGTGAAATGGTAGTTACAAAGGATAGCCACGCTACTTGTCCTAAGTGTGGCAAAGAGATGCGTCAGGACCCTGATACACTAGATACATGGTTCAGCTCTGCTTTATGGCCATTCTCAACACTTGGTTGGCCGAAAAATACAGAGGAGCTTAACTACTTCTACCCTACTAACACACTTGTTACAGGCTATGATATTATCCCATTCTGGGTTATGAGAATGATGTTCTCTGGTATAGAGCACACTGGTAAGGCTCCTTTTGATACTGTACTTATCCACGGCTTAGTTCGTGACAGTCAGGGTAGAAAGATGAGTAAATCTCTTGGTAATGGTATCGACCCACTTGAGATTATCAATAAATATGGTGCTGATGCTTTAAGACTTACTCTTGCAACTGGAAACGCACCAGGTAACGATATGCGTTTCTATGATGAAAGAGTAGAATTCAGCAGTAACTTTGCAAACAAGCTATGGAATGCTGCAAGATTTGTTCATATGAACATTGACGAGCACAATGTAGAAAACAAGCTACCAGACGAGCTTGCTACAGAGGACAAGTGGATTATCAGCACACTTAACAATGTTGCAAAAGAGGTTACAGAGAATCTTGATAAGTTTGAGCTTGGTATTGCTGTACAGAAGGTATTCGACTTTATCTGGGATTGCTACTGCGACTGGTATATAGAGCTTGCTAAGTCAAGACTACAGAGCACAGGCGAATCTGCACAGAACGCAAGACAGGTGCTTGTATGGGTACTTGATAACGCACTTCGTTTGTTACATCCATTTATGCCATTTATCACAGAGGAAATCTGGCAGACACTTCCTCATTGTGGTGATACAATCATGCTTGCTAAATTCCCAGAATTTACAGCTGATTATGACTTCCCACAGGCTAGAGAGGAAATGGAGGTTGTAATGAATGGCATAAGAGCAATTCGTACACGCCGTTCAGAAATGAATGTACCACCTTCAAGAAAGGCTAAGGTTTATATTGCTACCGAGCAGAAAACAGTATTCGAAAACGGTGCACCATTCATCTGCAAGCTTGCTTCTGCAAGTGAGGTTGAGGTTGGCGACAGCTTTGACATTGAGGGTGCTGTTACAGTAATTACAGCCGAGGCTAAAATTTATATTCCTATGAGCGAGCTTGTAGACAAAGAAGAAGAGCTACAGCGTTTAAATAAAGAGCTTGCAAAAACAGAAAAAATGCTTGCACAGTCTGAGGGTAAGCTGAATAATCAGGGCTTTATCGGTAAAGCACCTGCAAATGTTGTTGAAAAGGTAAAACAGCAGGCAGAAAAAGAGCGTGAGAAAATAGCAATGCTGAAGGCTGCTATCGACGCACTTAAATAAAACTAATTCTTAAATGATTAACACCTCACCGTTTTATACTAATTTTTTCGGTGAGGCGTTTTTTTAAGAAATATAAATTGAAGTTTCTATTTTGAAGAGATTACTGTCGAAAAAAGGGTTAATATGCAAAAATATAATTTTAATGAATATAGTATCTGCATAAAGGACGCACCTCACTACTCTTTTAATTCTACAGATAACAAACATTATGATTCTGTAATTATTTTTGGAGAAAAAGATTTTAACAGGTGTATTGAAATTGAAGTTGAAAAACATGGAGAAGTTAAAACTGTATTAATGGTAGCACCCTATCATACACCAACAGAGTCATTCGTTGCACCACATAAAGATGGATTATTTATGATGCTTAATAATATTTTATGTGTGTTTTCTCCTGAAAGCACTGCTATTACAAAGCAGATACAAATCAACCCTATGATTGAAATTATGTATGAAGTACATCAGTTAGAAGATGACTACATATTATATGGAGAAATGAACATATATAGAATTTCTCAGGAATTAGTTGTAAAATGGGATTTTTCTGGAAGAGATATTTTTGTACGCTATCAAGGAAATGAGCCGGCATTTTTGATGAAGCAAGACAGAATATGTCTTTATGATTTTGAAGATAATTATTATGAAATAGATTTTGACGGTAAATTAATTATCTAAGATAAACAGAAATATACAGCTTTCATTTTGAGTGAGTGACAACAAATTCTGATTTATATAGTAACTTTTTATAATTATCGGGTAAAATATTCTATAAATAAAGCTAGTAGAAATTTTCTTTTAGCTTTTATTATAAAATAAAAAAAGAACAAAATAATAAAAAGGAGAAATTAATATGAGAAAAAAACTTTTATGTGCTATACTTGCCTCTGTAATGGCTCTTTCATTTGCTGCTTGTGGTGGTAATGGTGATAAAGGCAGCTCAAACGGCGAATCAGCTACTCAGGCTGCAACTCAGGCAAAGCAAGAAATTGAATCATCAGCAGCACTTTTAAACGGTGTATGGGAAAAATTTGATGACGCAAATAAATTCCCTGTTATGGGTGGCGACTTTGAAAACGCTGTAAACGACGAGGCTGGTCTATTCAATATTGCAGATGTAGAAAATATTACTGCAACCTTCCATATAACAGAGGATTCACTTGCACTTGTTGACGAGCTTGGCTCTATGATGCATGCTATGAATGCTAATACATTTACAGCAGCTGCTTATCACCTGAAGGACTCTGCTAATGCAGAAACACTTGCAAACTCGCTTAAAGACAGCATTTCAACTACACAGTGGATGTGTGGTTTCCCAGATACATTAATTATTTACACAGTAAATGATGAGTATGTTGTGGCTGCTTTTGGTAATAAAGACGCTATTGCAAGCTTTAAGACAAATCTTGAAGCTGTTTATGCTGAAAACGCAACACTAAATGTAGAGGAAGCACTTGTATAATTCATAATTCATAATT
>JAXJJE010000157.1:0-3576 GCA_036298405.1 Acutalibacteraceae bacterium | reverse complement strand
TGTACATACTGTGTTTAAGAAGTGACGGTCGTGGCTTACTACAATTACAGTACCCTCATAATCCATAAGGAAATCCTCAAGCCAAGAGATAGCCATAATGTCAAGGTTGTTTGTAGGCTCGTCCATCATCAGGATTTCAGGGTTACCAAATAATGCCTGAGCAAGTAATACCTTAACCTTTTCGTTACCGGTAAGTGTGCTCATCTGTGAATATAGAATATCCTCTGTAAGACCTAAACCTTGAATAAGCTTAGAAGCATCACTTTCTGCTTCCCAACCGTCCATCTCGGCAAATTCAGCCTCAAGCTCACTTGCTCTTATACCGTCCTCATCGCTGAAATCAGGCTTTGCATATAGCTCGTCCTTTTCTTTCATAATGCTGTAAAGCTTCATATTGCCCATAATAACTGTATCAAGTACAGTGTATTCATCAAAAGCAAAATGGTCCTGCTTTAATACGCTCATACGCTCGCCATCAGGGATAATAACATCACCAGTTGTTGGCTCAAGCTCGCCTGTTAATACCTTTAGGAATGTTGATTTACCAGCACCGTTAGCACCAATTACACCATAGCAGTTGCCTGGTGTAAATTTTAGGTCAACCTCTTTAAATAAATCTGTACCACTAAAATTAATACTTACATTAGAAACTGTAATCATTTTATTTTTATCATCCTTTTAATTTATTTTTTGGCAGGATTAAAAGCAAATACTGCCAAATATACAACACAGTATAATTATATCATTAATAAGTGGCTTTAACAACAGCAAAATAGAAGTTATATAATTTTTATTTTTAGCATTTGATTTTTAGTTGTTAAATTAATAAAATTAACCAAACAATGCGATATTTAAGGAGATATATAATACTTGTTTAGAAAATAAATAAGTAAAAACAGCTTAATTTAGTTGTTATAATTACTAAATTGTGTTTTTAAATTTCGGTAAAATTGTTATAGAAATGGAATTTTTTATAATTGTTTGACAATTTACTTTTATTAATTATATAATGTATAAGTAATCTTCATACAGGTGTTCTGTATGATTATATTTGAGGACTATTAAATTTTAATTTATTCGATTGAAAGAAGGTATTTTTTCATGGCTACTACAAAGAAGACTACAGCAAAGAAAACAGCTACAAAGGTTGAGACTCCTGTTGAGGCACCAGTAGAGGCAGAGGTTGTAACAAAGGCAGAGACAGCAGTTGAAGAAAAGACAGAGGCTCCTGCAAAGAAGACTACTGCTAAGAAGACAACAACAAAGGCTGCAACAACAAAGACAACAGCTACAAAGAAGACAACTACAACAAGAAAGAAGAAGGCAGCAGAGCCAACAGTTGATTTCTATGTAGAGTTCAATGGCGTTCAGGAGCAGTATGCTTCTATCGTTGAGAACGTTAAAAAGGTATTCCTTGCTGAGAACGAGGGTGCAGAGATTACTTCTGTTACAGTATACCTAAAGCCACAGGAGAATGCAGCTTACTGTGTAATCAATGGCGAGAACGAGTTTAGAATGGATGTTTATTTCTAATAACTGAATATTTTCAAGAATTAAAGAGTACAGAGCCTTCTGTGCTCTTTTTTTATAATATGATTAACAGATTATAAATGCATTAACTGATATTTGTAAACATATATTTAAACCTAACTGTATATATTGACATAATTGATGAAAAGTTGTAAAATATATCTATGGTTAACTTATACATAATTGTGAAAGGAGAAATAACCATGAAAAGAATTAAAACTCTAAAGACTAGAGATCTTGCAAAAAGCGTAAAGAATGGTGGTTGTGGCGAGTGCCAGACATCATGCCAGTCAGCTTGTAAAACATCTTGCGGTGTTGCTAACCAGCCTTGCGAGAAGAAGAGCAAGTAATTAATTTTTTGCGAAAAGTGCCGCATACCCACTTACTGTGTGGTGCGGCATTTTATTTTGTTATAAACGAGGTAATATAATGGTTCATCAATATAAATTAAACGGATACAATATTATAATAGACGAGGGTAGTGGCTCGGTACATAGTGTAGACGAGGTTGCTTATGATATGATTGAAATGTATCAGACAAGCAAAAAGGAAGATATAATATCTGCTATGCTTGAAAAATACGCAGAAGATCAGCAAATTACAAGAGAAGAGCTTGAGGAATGCTATAGTGATATCACAGAGCTTAAAGAAAGTGGCAAGCTTTTTGCAGACAGCACCTATGCACAGTCGGCTGTTGATTTTAAAAGAAAGAATACAGATATAAAGGCATTATGCTTACACGTTGCACATACCTGTAACCTTAACTGTAGCTATTGCTTTGCAAGTCAGGGTAAATATCAGGGTGACAGAGCCTTGATGAGCTTTGAGGTTGGCAAGCAGGCTTTGGATTTTCTTGTTGCAAACTCAGGCAACAGACATAACCTAGAGGTTGACTTCTTTGGTGGAGAGCCTTTAATGAATTGGGATGTAGTAAAACAGCTTGTTGCATATGCTAGAAGTATTGAAAAAGAGTGTAACAAAAACTTTAGATTTACACTAACTACAAATGGTGTGCTGATTGATGATGATGTAATTGATTTTGCAAATAAAGAAATGCACAATGTCGTTTTAAGCTTAGACGGCAGAAAAGAGGTTCACGACCATTTGCGTGTGAATTATCAGGGTAAGGGTAGCTATGACACTATTGTGCCTAAGTTTAAGCATTTTGTAGAAAAGCGAGGAAACCAAGGCTATTATATGCGTGGTACATATACACATAACAATGTGGATTTTACTAACGATATATTCCATATGACAGAGCTTGGTTTTACAGAGCTAAGTATGGAGCCAGTGGTTTGTTCACCAGATGACCCGTATGCACTTACAAATGAGGATTTACCAGTAATTTTTGAGCAGTATGAAATACTTGCAAAGGAAATGCTGAAGAGACAGCAGGAGGGTAGACCTTTTACTTTCTACCATTATATGATAGATCTTGAGCATGGACCTTGCATTTATAAAAGAGTAGCTGGCTGTGGTAGTGGTACAGAATATATGGCCGTTACTCCTTGGGGAGAGCTTTTCCCTTGTCATCAATTTGTAGGTGACCCTAAATACAGCTTAGGTGATGTATGGAATGGTGTTAAAAATACTGAAATTCAAGATGAGTTTAGAAAATGCAATGTTTTTGCAAGAAAAGAATGTGACAGCTGTTGGGCTAGATTATATTGCAGTGGTGGCTGTGCTGCAAACTCATACCACGCAACAGGCAGTATAACAGGTATATATGAATATGGCTGTGAGCTTTTCAAAAAGCGTATTGAGTGTGCAATAATGCTAAAGGTTGCAGAAAACGAGCTTGGACTAGATGTACCAGAATATCAAAGCTGTGATGGCAGCTGTGACGAAAACGGAAGCTGTGAATAAATAAAAAATTAAGGCTTAGCATCAAATTGAATGGTGCTAAGCTTTTTTGTAATAACTGACAAATTGTAGTTTGTCGGTCAGAGTTGCACTCTGTATGGCTTTATAGCACGAAGATAAAATTTTAATATTTACAGTTAGTTTGTATTGATTTAAAGTTTTTTATTAGGGACACATGTAATG
>JAXJJE010000156.1:0-5017 GCA_036298405.1 Acutalibacteraceae bacterium | reverse complement strand
ATCACGAGAAGTTAAGGGCGTTGCCCTTAAAACCCATAAGGGGTTTCACCCCTTAACCCCAAAAGCCTTTAAAAAGGCTTTACCCAAACTTTAAGTTTTGGTTTGTGCGTAACTCCCCACCAAACTACAATTTTACATTTGACTCTTAATACCTTACCTTATTCAAATACAAGCCACAGGCTGGTGCTGTAGGGCCTGCTTTGGCTCTATCCTTTGCGTTTATTATACTCTCTATACAGTCGGGTGCAAATTTACCCTCTGCAATTCGTATTAGCGTACCTACCATAATACGAACCATATTATATAAAAAGCCGTCAGCCTCTACAGTAAGCAACACCATATCGCCCTGACGCTCTACTGTAAAATCAATAACTGTTCGTGTCATATCCTCCATTTTACGGTTATCTATTGTACAGAACGATGTAAAATCGTGACTGCCTATGTATGCTTTACAGGCTTTGTTAAGCATATCAACATCTATTGGATACTTATAATGATATGCAAGGCCGTCTAAAAACGGGTTGCGAACCTGACTATTCCATATTTTATATACATACTGCTTACTTTTACAGCTGTATCTGGCGTGAAAATCAAGTGGCTTTTCTTCTACATTAAGCACAGCGATATCCAGTGGTAAAAATCTGTTTAATGCTGTAAGCAGACGATGGCACGGTATGCTGTGGCACATTTTAAGACTTATACAGTACATATTTGCGTGCACACCACTATCTGTGCGTGAACAGCCCTTTATCTCGTAGGGGGTTTTCTGAATAACATTTTCCAGTGCGTTCTGAAATACCTCTTGTACTGCAAGAGCGTTGTTCTGAATTTGCCAGCCATGATACTTACTGCCATTATATGAAATTGTAATTAAAAAATTTCTCATTTCTGTATTGCTCCGAACTTCACGTTAAATAAAATTACCAAAACTAATATAACCACTACCGATATAACAGCTATTACATCCTTTTTTGATGTGTGCAGTGTTTTCATTCTTGTTCTGCCATTACCACCACGGTAGCAACGACATTCCATTGCTACTGCAAGCTCGTAGGCTCTGTTAAAGGCAGAAACAAAGAGTGGTACAAGTACAGGCACCATCGCTTTTACTCTTTTTATTAGCCCACCACTTTCCATATCTGCACCTCGTGATTTTTGTGCACTTATGATTTTATCGGTTTCTTCAAGCAGAGTTGGTACAAAACGAAGTGCTATTGTCATCATCATTGCAATTTCGTGTACCTTTATTTTGAAGATTGAAAGTGGCTTCATAAGTCTTTCGAGTGCGTCTGTAAGGTCGGTTGGTGATGTGGTATAGGTTAGCACGCTACTTGTTAGTATAAGGGCGATAATTCTTACTGTTACAAAAACAGCTCTGTTTATACCCTGTGCTGTAATTTTTAAAAATCCCCACTGCCATATAGGGTCGCCTGTGCCATAGAATATATTTAGTATTGACGTAAAAAGCAAAATAAAAACAATTGACTTTAAGCCCTTAAAATACATTTTAAATGGTATTTTTGTAAGTAACACCACAAAAAGCACAACGCACACCATAAATGCAAGTGAGATAAAATTGCTTGTTACAAATAATAAGACAATAAAAGCAATAACAAGCAAAATTTTTACACGGGGGTCTAGCTTATGAATAAATGAATTCCCAGGGAAAAACTGCCCAAGTGTTATATCCTTTATCAAATATTCTCCCCCTTGTTTGTTGATTGAAAAATTAATGGTAAAAGCTGTTTAACAGCCTGCTCTATAGTAAGAATACCCTCATCAACGATATATCCATTTTGATAAAGTGTATTCATAATTTGCGTAATCTGTGGGATTTTAAGACCCATTTCGCTTAGCCTGTCACCCTGTGCAAAAATATTTTTAGGTGTATCAAGCATTTCCATTTTACCTTTGTTCATCACAAGCACTCTATCTGAAATTCTTGCGATATCCTCCATACTGTGTGATACAAGTAAAATTGTGTTTTTTCTTTCGTTATGATATTTACTGATTTGCTTCAGTAAATTTTCTCTACCCATTGGGTCTAAGCCTGCTGTTGGCTCGTCTAAAATAAGTATATCGGGGTCCATTGCAATTACACCAGCAATGGCTGCTCGGCGTTTTTCGCCACCCGATAAATCAAACGGAGATTTTGCAAGAAGCTCACTTTTAAGCCCTGCAAACTCTGACGCTTTTTTCACTCTGTTTTCTATTTCCTCTTGTGATAAATTCATATTTGTAGGACCAAAGGCTATATCCTTTGCTACTGTATCCTCAAAAAGCTGATACTCCGGATACTGAAAAACCATGCCTACTTTAAATCTTACATCTCTTATTTTTTTAGGCCTTGACCAGATATCGTTACCATCTACAAATACGCTACCACTGCTTGGCTTTATTAAGCCATTAAGCATTTGCACTAAAGTTGATTTACCTGAGCCTGTGTGACCTATAACTCCTACAACCTCGCCCCTATTAATAGTAAAGGAAACATTATCTACTGCTGTTTTTTCGAATGGTGTACCTACTGCGTATTTGTAGGTTAAGCTTTTTACCTCAAGAATGCTCGTAGTAATCAACTCCTTGTAAGTCGGTTTTTGTCAGTTATTTTTTTAACAGCCTTTCAAGCTGTTCAACACATTGCTGTGGTGTTAGTGGTAGCTCTGATATATCTGCACCGTTTTGCTGTAGCAGATACATAAGCTCTACCGATTGTGGTACATCTAATGCATGGCTTTTTAACAGCTGTACATTGCTGAACACCTGCTGTGGTGTACCCTTTGTAAGCACCTTGCCCTTATCCATTACTATTACTCTGTCTGCCTGTACAGCTTCATCCATATAGTGGGTAATAAGTACAATTGTAATGTTATGCTCTTTGTTAAGCTTTTTGATTGTATCCATTACCTCTTGTCTGCCCTTTGGGTCTAGCATTGCTGTTGGCTCGTCTAGAACTATGCATTTTGGTTCCATTGCAATTATACCTGCAATGGCTACTCTCTGCTTTTGTCCACCAGACAGCTTATGTGGTGCGTGCTTACGGTAGTGGTACATATCAACGGCTTTAAGTGCGTTGTCTACACGCTCTCTGATTTCCTTTGGTGGTATACCCAGATTTTCAGGGCCAAAGGCTACATCCTCTTCTACGATTGTAGCCACAAGCTGATTATCTGGATTTTGCAACACCAGGCCAACTCTACTGCGTATTTCGTAAACATCATCTTCTGTTTTGGGTGTGATACCGTCTATTGTAACGGTACCCTCATCTGGCGAAAGCAATACATTAAAAAGCTTTGCCATGGTGGATTTACCACAACCATTATGTCCAAGCAGTGCTACAAACTCACCCTCTTTAACAGACAGCGAAATATTATCAAGCACTTTGTTATCCTCGTAAGAAAAGCTTACGTTTTCTACCTTTATAAAGTCAGCCACAGTGTCACCTCTTTTTTATAAATTCAATTCCAAATCAATTCTTATGAATTTTGACTATCATATAAATTCCAGCTACTAAAAAAACAACAGCCAAAGCAAAGCCGAAAATTCTACCCCATAGCATAGGACTGCTAAAACCACAGCATATACCAAGCCCTACTATAAATCCAACTACCACCATAACAATAATGTATCTTATTATTTTTGGCACCTTGCTACAATTTATTAAGTCTGCCAGAAATGGTTCCATTTTTATTCCTCCTATGTAAATCATTATTTATACAATCAATCTCTTTGCCAGATAGCTGTTGAGCCACAATGATGTATTAGAAGTGTTTGAAAAGGATGTATTTTTTTAACAATCCTAATTTAGCTTCTATAAATTTTAGCTATCAAATAAATTCCCACCAACAAACCTATACCTGCAAGCACAATACCCAACCAGATTGAACCATCTACCCCCATATTGATACCTGAACATACAACAAAGCCACAAATCAATATAACAAGTATATATTTTATTATTTTAGGCATGATTGTACTATTTATTGCAAAATCAGAGAAGTATTGAAACAAGAAGTCAAGTAAATCTCCCATTTTATCACCTCATTATAGATTTTTCAATTTTAACTTAATCTCTCTGCCAAATAGCAGTTGAGCCACAAGGCAATACCAATCCTGTGTTTGTTACACGCAAGCCTATTTCGTCGGCACTTACCTTTCCACCAAATTTTGGTACAAGCACTGTGCCAAGCAGGTATTCCATTACAGCAGGTGAAAGACCTGTTGTGTATGAATTTAGCACAAAGAATTTAGGATTTTTTGAAAGTACAGTTGAGCATAGATCTACAAGCGAGTAAAGCTGTTCTTCTAGCTTCCACACCTCGCCGTTAGGGCCTCTGCCGTAAGATGGTGGGTCCATTATAATCCCGTCGTACTTATTGCCTCTGCGTTGCTCACGCTGTACAAACTTTATACAGTCATCAACAAGCCAGCGTACAGGCTTGCCAGACAAGCCTGATACCTGTGCGTTTTCTTTTGCCCATTGTACCATACCCTTTGATGCGTCTACATGGCAAACTCTTGCACCTGCGTTAAGGCAAGCAAGAGTTGCACCACCTGTGTATGCAAAAAGATTAAGTACATTAACCTCGTTTTTAGATTCTCTTATCAGCTTATCTACAAACTCCCAGTTTGTAGCCTGCTCTGGGAAAACACCTGTGTGCTTAAAGCCCATTGGCTTTATCTGAAAGCATATATCGTTATTTTTGATTTGCCACACATCTGGAATTTTCTTGTACACCTGCCATTTGCCACCACCTGTTGATGAACGGTGATAACGGGCATGTGCCTGCTTCCAAAGGTAATGCTCCTTTGGTGTGTTCCAGATAATTTGTGGGTCTGGTCTTATTAATATTATATCGCCCCAACGTTCAAGTCTTTCTCCTGCTGATGCGTCAATAAGCTCATAATCCTGCCAATTTGCTACTCGCACTGTGTATTCCTCCTGAAATAAGCTATTAACCTAGCTTGCTTTTTACTATCTCTGCTGTTTCGTTTGCAAGAGCCTCGATTTCTGCGT
>JAXJJE010000155.1:0-12168 GCA_036298405.1 Acutalibacteraceae bacterium | reverse complement strand
TAATTAAAAAAATCTTATATTCTATTTACAAATTATACTGTGATGTTATAATCTTTTTAATGCAGTTATACAAAGGTGTTGATATTAATCTGTATTTGAATGGTGAGATGGGTTGCAGTATGTTTAATTAGAGATTAGTATTAATATAAGGAGGAAATCAAAATGGAAAATAATAAAAAACGTATTATTGCTGTAATAGCGATTGTAGCAAGTATGAGTATAATGATGGGGGTAGTAACTGGCTGTGGTAAAAAAACAGAAGAAGATAAAGCACCTGTAAAAACAGAGATTGCTACAGACGCAAAGGGTACACCTACAGTTGTACAGGGTACAGCACCAAATGGTACACCAATCGAAAATAGTACATATCCAGACGGAACAGAGGTAGAGTTTGCTACTACAGCAAAGGGTGAATACGCTACAGAAGCAGATGGTTCGTATATAATCAACTATCCTGAAACTGCTCCTGTAGGTAATCAAAATAATAGTAGCTCCGAGAGTAGTGTGAATACTCAGCAAAACAGTGATAAGAATAACAGCAGTACTGTCGAAAATAAAAAAGAAGACAGTAACAAGGAAGAAAATAAAAAAGAGGATAATAAAAAGGAAGAAGATAAAAAAGAGGACAATAAGAAGGAAGAAAATAAGAAAGAGGACAATAAAAACAATTCCTCAAGTAGCTCACAAAGTACTTCAAAGCCAGATAACAGCTCTTCTAGCAACACAAATAATAATTCATCAAGCACAGCTACACCACCAACAGATAAGGGTGATGCAAATGCAGATATAAACGCTGGTGCGTATAAAGTGGGTGACAAAATCAAGGTTTCTTACTATTTACAGTCAAATGTAAAGTTCTGTGGTATTCAGTGTAATATTAATTACGATTCTACAGCACTAAAGCTTAATTCAGACAGTATAGATATGTCTAAGCTTGCTGGCCCTATGTGTAATCCAGATGCAGAAAATCAAATAAGATTTTTATCATCTGCAGCTTCAGCAGTAAACGACTTTACCAAAGAAAAGCTTTTATTCTCTTGTGAATTTGAGGTTATAAAAACAACCAACGGTGATGTAACAATCAATGTTGTAGATATACTTGATGATAATGTTCTAAGTATTCCAAACGACCAATATAAAATTACTGCAAAGGTTGAAAAGCTTTAATAGAATTATAATACTAAATTCTATAATAAAACCTCTCCTGAAAACACCTTGTTGGTGTGATTGGGAGAGGTTTGTTTTTTATGTATAGGTATGATAATTAAAATAAAAGGCATACAGCAATTTGATGTGCTGTATGCCTTTAAAGCTATTTAGATTAAATTTTTATGCTAATACAAAGGTTTTTACAGCTGCATAGCCAAGTACCACTATACCAAGTACAATTCTATACCAGCCAAACACCTTAAAGTCGTTTTTCTTGATATACTTTAGTAAGAATTTAATTACTACAATAGATACCAAGAAAGCTGTAACAAAGCCTATTATCAGCACTGCAAGCTCTATTGCTGTAAAGCTTAAACCGAATTTTAAAAGCTTTAAAAGGCTTGCACCAGCCATTACAGGTATAGCAAGGAAGAATGTAAACTCGGCTGCAACTGTTCTTGAAACGCCAATTAACAACGCACCGATAATTGTAGCACCAGAACGTGATACACCAGGGAATATAGCAGCCAAAAGCTGGAACATACCTATAATAATTACAAGCTTATAGGTTAGGTCTTTAAGGTTATCTATTTTTGGTGTTCTTTTTTTGTTCCAGTTTTCAACAATGATAAATGCAATACCAAAAACTATAAGAGCAATTGCAACTACCACATAGTTGTAAAGGTATTTTTCAAGAATATCATCAAGCAATATACCAACAACAGCAGCAGGTATGCAGGCTACTAAAATTTTAAACCATAGCTGCATTATATCCATATCAACTACAGACGCAATGCCTTTTTTGTCTTTGTTCTTTTTTGTAAATGGCCATATTTGCTTCCAGAAGATTATTACAACAGCCAATATTGCACCAAGCTGTATAACCACCTCAAACATACTCCAAAAGCTCTCTGAAACCATTGTAAATGGTACAAACTCCTCAAGTAATATCATATGGCCAGTACTGCTTATAGGCAACCACTCTGTAATGCCCTCTACAACGCCAAACAGTACAGCCTTTAAGCATTCAAGTATTGTGTTAATGTTCAAAGCTACTACCTCCGATTATTCAGCTATGTGCCACTTAATACCCTGTGGAGTATCCTCTAGCACTATGTTTCTAGCCTTTAGCTCATCTCTGATTTTATCGGCTGTAGCCCAGTCTTTATTTTTTCTAGCCTCTGTACGCTGTGTGATTAAAGCTTCAATCTCTGCTGTATCTACATCAGATGAGTTGCTTTTCTCCTCCTGCTGTGTAAGCAAGCCGATTGAAAGAACCTTGTCGAAGTCCTCTAGCAGATATCTCTTTGTAACATCGTTAATATCAGCCTTTAATACATCATAAACAGCTGTAAGAGCAAGTGATGTGTTAAGGTCGTTATCCATAGCAGACTTAAAGCTGTCTTTATACTGCTGTGCCTTTTCTGTATCAACCTCACCGTCAGTTGAAAGTGCGTTGATTCTCTTTATAAGCTTTTCGTAAGCCTTTGCTGTGTTGTCAAGGCTTTCGTATGTGAAGGTAAGTGGCTTTCTGTAATGTGACTGCAAGCAGAACATACGGTAAACAAGTGGGTTATAGCCCTTTTCTTCTAATAGAGAAACTGTTAAGAAGTCACCCTTTGATTTACTCATCTTACCTCTTGCGTCATTCAGATGAAGTACGTGGAACCAATAATTACACCACTTATGGCCAACAAAAGCCTCACTCTGTGCAATTTCGTTTGTGTGGTGAGGGAATGCGTTATCTACACCACCACAGTGAATGTCAAGGTATTCGCCCAAATGCTTTACACTTATTGCAGAGCACTCAATGTGCCAGCCTGGGTAGCCATAGCCCCAAGGGCTATCCCATTTAAGCTCCTGGTCCTCGAACTTTGACTTTGTAAACCATAGCACAAAATCACTCTTGTTTCTCTTGTTTTCGTCCTCTTCAACGCTGTCACGCACACCAACAGCTAAATCCTCTTCGTTCTGATTACCAAAAACATAGTAATTGTCAAGCTTAGAGGTGTCAAAGTAAACGTTACCACCAACCTCATAAGCATAGCCCTTTTCGATAAGTACCGAAACCATATTGATAAATTCAGCAATGCAGTTTGTAGCTGGCTCTACAACGTCTGGTGTTTTAATGTTAAGCTTTTCGCAGTCTGCAAAAAAAGCATCTGTGTAAAACTTTGCAATCTCCATTACTGTTTTCTTTTCTCTTTTTGCACCTGCAAGCATTTTATCCTCGCCTGTGTCTGCGTCGCTTGAAAGATGACCAACATCTGTTATGTTCATAACTCTTGTTACATCGTAGCCTGCATATCTCAGGTATTTTTCAAGTACGTCCTCCATTATATAAGTACGTAAGTTACCTATATGTGCATAGTGGTAAACTGTAGGGCCACAGGTGTACATACGCACCTTGTTACCCTCGTGTGGAATAAATTCTTGTTTTTTCTGTCCCAGAGTATTATATAGCTCCATATTTCTTCCTCCGTTTATTTCTTTATTACAATATTTATATGTAGATACATTTTAAAATAGGCTGTCAGATTAAGCCTTTATTGTTATTTTGCGTTTTTGTATAAATCAAAGTTATCCTTAAGATACACAACACCAGATATAATTGTAAGTGCTACTGATATCCATATTACAACAGTAGTAATAATACCAAAAATTGGTGCTAAAGCGTTATTGCCGATAATCTGTAAAGCAGCCTGTAATGTAATTGCAACGATTATAGCAATCATCTGGCTTACTGTTTTTGCTTTACCCCACATATTGGCAGCAACAACAGTACCCTTTGCAGCTGCTACAAGTCTTACAGAGGTTACTGCAAATTCTCTGAAAAGTACAATAATAACAGGCACAGCACCCATTATGCCCATTTCTATAAAGCAACAGAATGCAGAAATAACAAGTATTTTATCTGCTAATGGGTCTGCAAATTTTCCGAAGTCGGTTACCATATTATATTTTCTTGCAATATAGCCATCGAAGAAATCTGTAATAGAAGCTAGTACAAATACAATCAATGCCCACAAACAGCTAAGAGGTATTTGCTCGATAAGTAAAAATACCACAAATAATGGTACAAGTAAAATTCTTAATAATGTTAGTTTATTTGGTAAGTTCATAATAATATCCTCCTAAAACCCCAATGACGTCACGTTAACGACATTAAACCATTGTGCCTATTGGGTCGCAGTCGAGAAAATCATCAATCTCAACCATAACAAAATCGCCGATTTGTGGTTTTTGGTCGCCATTTACAGTAAAGAACACCTTACCATCAACATCAGGAGAATCTGCCATGGTTCTGCCAAAATAGCACTCAGCATAACGGTCAAAGCCCTCACAAACAACCTCTATCTTCTTGCCAAGCAGACTCTGGCAATACTCCTCCATTATCATCATCTGCTGTTCCATAATAATTTCAGCTCTTCTCTGCTTTACCTCGTCATCAATTTGGTTTTCAAACTCTGCTGCTGGTGTATCCTCCTCCTGAGAATAAGCAAAGCAACCAAGTCTTTGGAACTTCATCTCGTTTACAAACTCAGCAAGCTCTGTAAATTCCTCCTCGGTTTCGCCAGGGAAGCCACAGATGAATGTAGTACGCAGCACGATATCCGGTGCTTTTTCTCTAAGCTTATTTATTACATTAACGATAGTTTCTTTATTGCCTCGTCTGTTCATTGATTTAAGCACTCTGTCGTTGCAGTGCTGTAGTGGAATATCAATGTAGTTAAGCACCTTTTCTTGTGTTGCAATACAGTCAATAAGCTCGTCTGTAATTTCATCAGGATAGCAATATAAAAGTCTTATCCACTTTAAATCCTCAATCTCGCAAAGCTGGTTAAGTAGCTTTGGTAGTGCAAGCTCGTTGTAAAGGTCTATACCATAGCGTGTTGTGTCCTGTGCAATAAGAATAAGCTCCTTAACACCACTTTCTACAAGCTGTTTTGCCTCGTCTACTAATGATTCTATAGTACGGCTTCTGAATTTACCTCTTATCATAGGTATAGCACAGTATGTACATCTGTTGTCACAGCCATCGCCAAGCTTTAAATAAGCGTAGTGTGGTGGTGTGCTTTGCACTCTGCCACCCTCTAAAGGTAAACAAAGCTTGTCTGGATACAGTTCGGTCTGCTCACCCTCAAGGCTCTTTTTTACAACCTCTGCAATATCCTCGTTAGCACCAATACCAAGCACAGCGTCAACCTCGTAAAGCTGTTCCTTAACCATATGCTGGTATCTTTCAGCCAAGCAACCTGTTACAATTATTCTTTTAATTTTACCCTCTGCCTTTAGCTTGCCAAGCTCGATAATCTCGTCTATACTCTCTTGCTTAGCAGACTCTATAAAGCCACAGGTGTTTACAATAACAACGTCAGACATAGCAGGGTCGGCTACTATTTTATAACCACTCTGTTTAAGAGTGAAAAGCATCATTTCGGCATCAACCTGATTTTTTGCACAACCAAGGCTGACAATACCTATTCTTTCGTTCATAAATAAAACCTCTCAATTCAAGATTACAATTTTATTCAAGGATAAATTGTACATATATAAATAATTCTATCACAAAATAAAGGGTTTGTCACTATGTATACTTTTCTTAAAAAGGAATTTTAAGGTGTTTTATTAGCAAGTACCCACATTATATAGTGCTTTAAACTGCTTGCTATGTATGTAGAATATTGGTATAATATAATGTAATATCAATTTTTGTGAGGTGTGCCACTTGCTAAAGGATAACGAAGAGCTACAACCACTGGGTAATGGTATAAATGTAATAGTTTCAGACGAACATCATTTTTTTACAGACACAATATTGCTTGCAGATTTTGCTAAGCCAAAGGCTAAAGAAACTGCTGTGGATTTAGGCACAGGCTGTGGAACTATTCCACTTTTGTGGTGTAAAGAAAACGCACCAAAGCATATTTACGCTGTAGAAATTCAAGAAAACGGTGCAGATATGGCACAGCGTTCGGTTGCACTTAATAAGCTTGAGGATAAAATAACCATTGTAAATAAAGACCTTAAAGAGCTAAAGGGTGTGTTGCCGTTTGGCAGCTTTGATGTTGTTGCGTGTAATCCTCCGTATAAGCCTATAGGCACAGGTGTAGTAAGCAGTGGTCATTCACACTCTATTATCCGTCACGAAAGTAGCTGTACAGTAGATGATGTTGTAAAAAGTGCAGTGTCGCTTTTAAGATTTAACGGAAGATTCTGCCTTTGCTTACGTCCAGAACGTTTAACAGATGTTATAACAGCCTTTCGTAATTATGGTGTAGAGCCTAAGCGTTTAAGAATGGTACAGCAACGCAAGGACAAAGCCCCAAAGCTATTTTTAATAGAGGGCAAGCGTGGTGGCAAGCAGGGTGGCTTGGTAGTGTTGCCAACCTTGCTTATAGAAAATGACAACGGAGAATTTTCTGACGAGATGATGAGAATATACGGTTCTTTTAAGGAGTTGACATAATGGCAGGAATTTTATATGTAGTAGGCACACCAATAGGAAATTTAGGTGATATATCACCAAGAGCCTTATCAACACTTGAACAGGTTGATTTTATTGCAGCTGAGGACACAAGAGTAACCCTGAAGCTACTTAATCACTTTGAGATTAAAAAGCCGATGGTAAGCTATTTTGAGCATAACAAGCACGAGCGTGGCGAAATTATCTGCCAAAGAATTTTAAACGGCGAAAGCTGTGCAATTGTAACTGACGCAGGTATGCCTTGCATATCAGACCCAGGTGAAATGCTTATTAAGCAATGCATAGAATATGGCATAAAAACACAGGTTGTACCAGGTCCAAGTGCGGTAATATCTGCACTTGCAATTTCTGGCTTGCCAACAGGTAGATTTACCTTTGAGGGCTTTTTAAGCGTAAATAAAAAAAGCAGACGAGAGCATTTAAATGAGGTTAAAAACGAAAAGCGTACTATGATTTTTTACGAGGCTCCACACAAGCTTAATGCTACATTAAAGGATATGCTTGAAAGCTTTGGCGACAGAAAAATCTCGATAGTGCGTGAGCTTACTAAAATTCACGAGGAGGTTATAAACACCACTCTTGAAAAGGCTGTAGAGGCTTATAGGGATGCTCCACTAAAGGGTGAAATTGTACTTGTTATAGAGGGTGCAACCATAGAAGAGGCCACCGAGGAATATACTCTTGAGGACGCTGTTAAAATGGCACAGGCTATGGCTGAGGACGAAGATATATCAATCAGCGAGGCAACAAAGAGAACAGCCAAGCTAACAGGTATAAAAAAGGGTGTAATTTACAAGGCTATTACCGAAGGAGATAATTAAAATGACATACAACGACGCTATTTCTAAAATAGATTCTCTTATGATGTTTGGCTCACGACCAGGACTAGACAGAATACTCGAACTGCTTGACCTAATGGGCAACCCACAGGACAAGCTTAAATATGTACACATTGCAGGTACTAATGGTAAAGGCTCTACAAGCAAATTTATATCCTCTGTGCTTACAAATGCTGGCTATAAAACAGGCTTGTTTATATCGCCTTATATTATAGATTTTACAGAGCGTATTCAGATAGATAATAAAATGATTCCACAAAACGAGCTTACTCGCTGTGTAGAAGAAACCTTCCCACTTATTGAACAGCTAAGTCAGAAGGGTACTATAATAACTGAGTTTGAATATATAACAGCTCTTGCCTTTAAATGGTATGTAGAGAATAACTGCGACATCGTAGTGCTTGAAACTGGTATGGGTGGTACGCTTGACAGTACAAATGTTGTTAAGGATACTCTTGTATCAGTAATAACCTCAATCAGCTACGACCACACTGCTATACTTGGCGAAACCCTAAGCGAAATTTCTGCCCAAAAGGCTGGAATTATAAAGCCAGATTCCAGCACAGTATATTTCAGACAGGGTGATATCTCTGACACAGTTATAGCAGAGTTTGCAGGCAAGGCTAACAGTGATTTGATTTATGCTGATGATTTTAAGCTTGAGATAATAGAAAAAAGTATAGAGCATACAAAATTTATCTGCGACAACAAGGAGCTTACAATTCACCTTATAGGTGAGCACCAAACCAAAAACGCAAGGCTTGCACTTGGTGCTATTAATCAGCTAAGAGATAAATATGGCTTTAATATCAGTGATGAAAATATAATAGCAGGCTATAAAAAGGCAGAAATGCCGGCAAGACTAGAGCTTATGTGTAAAGAGCCTATAGTGCTTGTTGACGGTGCACACAATCCAAACGGTATGCAGGCTCTTGCAAATGCTATTAAGGAATATTTGCCAGATAAGAAGATTACTTGCATTATGGGTATGCTAAAGGATAAAGACAGTAACTCATCACTTGAATATATCGACAATTTAATTGATACTGTAATAACACTGGAGCCAAACAATCCACGCAAGCAAACAAGCAAGGAGCTTGCCGAAAAGGCGGTTAAATTCTTTGATGTGGTTTATCCTATGGATAGCTACACCGAGGCTGTTGAAAAGGCTTTAGACCTTGCTGGTGATGATGGTGCTGTGTTGGTTTGTGGTTCGCTTTACCTTGCAGCCGAGCTACGCCCACTTATTGCAAATGAATTAAATAAACGCAACAAAACAGTTTTATCCAATACTAAAAACTGATAATTTTTGCAGTGTAGATGGTGTATATTTATACTGCAGATGGTTGAGTTTTTGGTGTAGAGCTAACGCTCTGGTGTTTGTTTTTAAACCGTTAGTTTGTATTGGTTCAAAGATTTTTTATGTGGGACACATGTAATGTGTCGAGCCTTTACTTAGCTTGATATGAATTTTTAAATATCGACTTTTACAAACTAATCTTATTGTATTAAAGTTATTATTTTAATAGTGCTTAAGCCGCACAGGCTCTTACTTTCTTGCAAAAGAAAGTAAGCAAAGATTGTACGGGAGGGAATTTCGGAATCCCCTCCCGTAACCCACCCCACACGACCAAAGGGGGACAAGCCCCCTTATGGAATCCCCCACGCTTAGTCAGGCTTTACTTCGTTTAAAAGTAGCTTTTATAATGTGGGAGAGTTTGCTTCAGGGCTTGTGCGTAAACCAAAAAACTCAAAAAATTCTTTTATCCTCTGCATTTTGCAGGGGATTTTTTGTTGAAAAATTTTGAAAAGGAAGGATAAACATATGTATGTACAGGCTATTACCACACAGGGCGATTTAACTGCAATGCTCATTGGTGACATAGACCACCACACAGCACGAGAAATGCGAAAAGAGATTGATGCACTTATCGAGAAAAACCACCCATCTTTATTAAGGTTGGATTTTTCTGCTGTGCAGTTTATGGACAGCTCTGGAATAGGCTTAATAATGGGCAGATACCGACTTATGCGACTTATAGGTGGCACAGTGCTTGTGTGCAATGTACCACCACATTTAAAAAGGCTTATGGATTTATCAGGTATAGGTTCGCTTGGTGTGCTTGAATATAAAGGAAAGGAAGCTATAAAATGAACATTATAAACGAAATGAAAATTATGTTTGACAGCAAAAGCTGTAACGAAGCCTTTGCCAGAGGTGCTGTGGCAAGCTTTGTGGTACAGCTTGACCCTACCGTTGCAGAGCTTTCTGACATAAAAACAGCAGTGTCAGAGGCTGTAACAAATGCCATTGTTCACGGCTATAGTAACACAATAGGCACAGTTACAATAAAGGTGCAAATAACCGACAATGCGAATGTTATTATTCAGGTTAAGGATAAGGGTGTTGGCATAGAGAATATACCACAGGCTATGGAGCCTATGTTCACTACAGGTGGTAACGAGCGTGCCGGCTTGGGCTTTGCTGTTATGCAAAGCTTTATGGATAAGGTTAAGGTAACCTCAAAGCCTAACAAGGGTACAACAGTAACAATGGAAAAATACATAATCCCTCGCATATCATCACGAGGCTGATATGATACGAGGCTTATATGGAGAGAAACGAATTTATAGAAAATAACCTTGGATTAGTTCATTCGTGTGCTATACGCTTTAAGGGCAAGGGTATAGAATATGATGATTTATACAGTGCTGGCTGTGTAGGCTTGATTAAGGCTGTTGATAATTTTGACACCGAGCGTGGCTTGTGCTTTTCTACATATGCTGTGCCAGTTATTTTAGGAGAAATACGCAGGCTTTTTCGTGATGGTGGCACTGTAAAGGTAAGCAGAAGCCTAAAGGAGCTGTCTATGAAAATCAACCGAGTGTCAAAGGAGTTTCAGGACAAAAACGGCTTTGAGCCTACTGTGAATCAGCTTGCAGAAATAATGGAGCTTGAGCCATCACAAATAGCACAGGCAATAAACGCTGCATCTCAACCATTATCACTAACCTATGATAACGACAGTGGAGAGAAACAGCTTGATATTCCAATTCAACCACCCGAAGAAAAGCTTACCGAGCTTATGGCTTTACGACAGATTATAGGCGAGCTGGATTTTACCGACCGTCAGATTATAACTCTGCGTTTTTTCAAAAATCAGACCCAGTCACAAACAGGCAGGCAGCTTAATATGTCGCAGGTGCAGGTATCAAGAAAAGAAAAAAAGATACTCGAAAAAATGCGTGAAAAGCTGGTATAGTGAAGAAGTAAAGATAATCTGGTGTAAATATATGATGTGCAAAAAATAAATTTTCTGTAAATATTTGACATCGGTTGTGTTTAGGAGTATAATCAAATTGCATATACAAAAGTATCATAAAAAATAAGATGTGGTACAGTGTTTAGGAGGTTATTTTAATGTTAAAAAGATTAGGAAGAAAGTTTTTACCAATTCTTATGGCTTCTATGCTTGTAACAAGCATGACAGCTGTAAGTGCAACAGCTGTTGAGGTATCAGAGGATAACACAGTTGTTGCTGGCGATAGCGTAGTAAACACTTATACTGACGAGTTTACAGGTGTTAAGTTTGAGAGCGACGGCGTTGTTTTTGACGAATACAATATGCTTGTTAACAGTATTTCAGCTGAGGATTTTCCAATGATTTCAAATCTTATGGAAAAAATCTTTGATGTTACTATTTTGGCTGATGAGGCAGACGACGAAACAGGTATGTATGTAAACTTTGCAAAAACACCTGTTACAGCTTATCTACCATGTGCTAACGAGGGCAGATATGTAGTGTTTATTGACAGCGAAACAATGAAGGCTACACAGGTAGAGGCTGAGTATGTTGACGGTTTCTACAAGATTCAGCTTGTTGGTCACGGCACATATGCTATTTGCGATTATCCTCTTGCTGAGGGTGAGGGCGAAATGGTACAGCAGACTCTTGTTGACGAAACAACAGGTATCAGCGTTTCTGGTATGGTACAGTCAGACAGTAAGCTTCTTGTTATTGATGTTGTTCAGCTAGTTAAGGATTTATTGAATGCATTCAAGGATATGGGTTCAATGGAAGATATGGGCGACATAAATATTGATGTTGAAGTTGAAGACGAGGCTTTCCAGGAGATTATGGCTATTCTTGATAGCTTTGATGGCTACATAGTTTGCCCAATAAGAAACTTTGACATAGCTAAAACAGAGGGTGACCTAACTGTTGCTCTACCTTGCGAGCTTGAGGGCTACGAGGTTAGAAATATGGATATTCTTTCAGAGGATATTCAGAATGGTGACTTCTCATTCCTAGAGGACTACGAAAATATTTTGTCAGATGAGGCTTTTGAAACAAAGACAAATCAGCAGATTGCTGACGATATTAATGCTATGATTGATACACTACTTGCTAAGCTTACAGCTGAGTATGTTGATGGTAGCTATGTAGTTAACAGTAAGTCACTTGGTCTATTTGTTGTAGCAAAAGAGGGTTCTCTAAATGTAACTGCTGACCATGTTCAGATGCTAAGAGAAGAGTATGAGGCTTCAAAGCAGGAGAAGCCAACAGAGGCACCAACACAGGCTCCTACTCAGGCTCCTACACAGGCTCCAACTCAGGGCTCAACACAGGCTCCTACTCAGGCTCCAACTCAGGGTTCAACACAGGCTCCAACACAGGGCTCAACACAGGC
>JAXJJE010000154.1:0-5065 GCA_036298405.1 Acutalibacteraceae bacterium | reverse complement strand
GACACCGACACATTACATGTGTCCCTAATAAAAAACTTTAAATCAATACAAACTAACTGTAAATATTAAAATTTTATCTTCGTGCTATAAAGCCATACAGAGTGCAACTCTGACCGACAAACTACAATTTATCTATTAATTTATGTTACTATTATTGGCAATACAAATGGTAATATTCACATTAGATTATAATATTTCTTCATAACAAAAGCACCCTGTTTAACACAAGGTGCTTTTTTCCTTATTGTATTTAATTTTATTTATACATAATTCTTGCAGAGAAGAAGTCTAGTGATGTTTCATAGCTGGAAATAATTGCTCTTGTCTGAAAAATTCCACCTAATCTTTCGTTATCGTTAGCACTACCATAAAGGAAATAAGCTTTTGCATCATTTTCCTTGTTGTCGTACATCCAGATATCACCATAGTAATTGTATGCATTTGCTTCCTTACCTACTTTTGATGGTAGCATTATCAATGGATTTTCGCTATCGTATGCCATTTCTTTAATACACATATCAGTATTAGCGTAATCATAATTGTTAAGCTGATACTCTTGCTCAGCAAGTGGTGCATCAAGCTTATTAAGCTTTCCGTCACCAGTTGTATAATAGAAATAGCCATCTTTTACATACGAATCATCATCAAGCATAAACAACGCACTACCATATAGATTTTCTATATTTCTATACTTAAATGTTGTTTTGCCATCATTATCACCAAAAGTTCCTGTGCAATATTCAATAGAATCTGTTTTACCAGTTTTTGATGGAATATTAGAAATTATAGTTTTGTGCTTAGTAATATTTACAGGCTTACCGTCGAAGGTAACATCTATAAATTTGTCATTTTTCTCAATACTTATAATCTCATGCTGTATCTTACTTTTTTGAGTATAATTATCCCATCCATCTATAATAGCAATGCTTGAACCTTCAGTTAATTTAGTTGTATTAAAGTTATTATATATTCTTATTTTATTTGAATTTTTAGCTGACTCTGCTGCATATCCTGAATTATCATATACAGTAGTATCGTAGTAATAATACATATGAGTTTCGCCAGCAAAGACTGATGATGAATCTATTGAACCTGTTTCGATAATAAATAGCTTTTGAAGTGCTGAGCACATCAGATAATTCAACTCACTAAAGCCCTTACCATTATTTTTGGCGTATTTAAGGGTGTCGCCATATTCGAGCCATATTACAGGGTAACTACCAGATTCACTTACAATCTTTTTATCTTTATTTACACCTACATACGCACTTATATATACATAGTCTGCAATCTTGCCGTCCTTTTCTATAAAGACTGGCTCTATGCTATAACCCTTGTGCTTGGTACCAGAAATCCAGATATATTCATAGCCATCCTTAACAATTCGCTTTGAATAGAACTTTGGTATTCTTACCATTACATTTCCGTTAGAACCGTCAGTTTTAAAGCCACCCTCGTCCTCAAGTGTGATTTTTTCTTTACCATCTTTATCAACACTTACATTACAAAGCTTCATATCGCACCAAGGGTACGCTGTATCAAAGTCGTTGCCTGTGCCAGTGTTCCACTTATCGCCAATCATATAGTCAAAGCTCATACCCTTCGCAGATGCTAAACGCTCACAGCTTGCTACACCACTTTTTGTATTATAGCGTATACCATATTCTAATGTTTTATCAGCAGGTTCTACAGTTGTATTTTTCAAAGTAAAATCAACCATACCACACAGCTCACCACTTACACTTGCTATTACCAGTTGGCTTGCTTCTATAGGCTTTAAGTCAAGCTTTGTTGTTTTGCTACCGTTATAAAGCTTCCACTCTCCATTTTTATATTCTACATACTGGTTCTCTGATAGGTCTGGAATTTTAAAGCTTTGAGCCTTTGACGCTGTATAGCCTGTTAAGGCACTACCATAGCCTACAAAGATTTTATCCTTTGAAACAATATTAGAGAATATATTTTTATCATAATAGGTTACTCTTGCTTTTACTGCATTCTTAGGAATTTTTACACTTGAGTAAGATTTACTTGAAAACGATACACTGTCAAGCTGTCTAAATTTGGAAGAATCAATATATTTTGAATAATATCCGTTTGAATCTAAAAATTGCCATTCAGCACAATTTATATTACCGGTTATATAGACACTACTCTTACTTTCATCAACCTCAAACCACTCTGTTGTAAGATAATTCTTGTCGTCATCAAGCTCACCAGAATTACCTAGTGGTCTACCATAAACAGATTTAACAGGTGTAAGATTTTCTCCCGAAAAAGAAAGCATCATACCCTTTGTGTATTTTGCAGCAGGATAGATTTTTATACCTTCGATAGCTGAAAAATTCTTAAAGCTTTTTACTCTGTCAGCCTCACCTATTTGATTTTCATCACACTTTACAAGTGTAGCAGCCTTTTGATAGTAGGTATAAGCTGTTTCTACATCGCTCTGCTCACGACTAAAATCGCCCAATAGCATCCACGCCTTACTGTCGTGTGAATTTTCCTGACAATAAAGCTGTAGCTGATAAAATGCATTTTTAAAATCGCCTTTAGCATATAGCTTTTCAGCATTGGCTACCATTTTATTTACATCGTTAGTAATTTTGCTTGATGCAACTATAGCTGTTATAAGAACTACAACAAGCATTATCGCTACTGCTACAATAACAGTAGAACTTTTTTTAGTAATAGACATTTTTGTCATAGTATCACCCTCTTTACAGATGGTTATTTTATTATCATATTTTTAATTCTATTAAGATTTTTCTTTACTCTGGTTACAAACATTTTCCAGTAATAAATTCTCATTACCTTGTCAAAATCGTATTTTTTGTAAAGTGTCCAGAAATACTCACGATTTTTAGGCTTAGGGGTTGGAAATCTTAGATTAGGGTTTGGATAAGAAGCCTTTACTGCATCTGCTTCTCTTAAAATAAACTTATCCTCTATATTTGCAAACAGTTCTTTGCCACGCTGTGTATTAACAAAAAAGAGAGAACAGCCTATTTTATCAACAAAATCCTTATGCTGTTTTTTCAATCCCCAAAAATCTGCAAGTGTAAAATCAGCTACTCTGTCAAGATTAGCATACTTACACTCGTAGCAGGAAGGTCTTAAAAAATCATTCTCATAGAACATAAGTGCAAAACGTTTTGTTTTGTGCTTTTTGTTGTCTATAGTTACTGCTTCAAAGTGATTTTTCCAACCATAGCTTTTATCTCTGAATTTAGCGTCGGTAACCTTACCCTTGTATTTTCTCTCGTTCCAACGCAAAAATTCCTGCCACATCATATTGTTAGGTACACCGTGACAAACAAGGTCGGCTGTATATAGCTTTGAAGTATCTACATTTTTACCGATATATGCAAGCAAGCCTGCTACCTGACAGGATGTTCCAGAATATAGAACATATTTGCCGTTTTTAACATCCTCTTTAACCTGAGAAAAGATGTTGTTCATTTCACTTTGAATATACTTTGCACCCTGTAGCTTTACAAGGTCGTTTTTATTGTCACATCTGTAGTGGCTTACCGAATAGTCTGCATTATATGCAGCACCGTATACAACACCACCCAATTCAAGAATATAATTTGCCAAGCCAGCAAATGCACCACCACTACGGCTTGTTGTACGTATATTCATATCCTTATGCTTTAGTGCGTAGGCATCTCTTACTGGATTTTTGTCATATTCATTCTGTAAAGGACACACCTTCTTACACAAGCCACAGTCAACGCATAGCTCGTTATTAATTGTAGGATAAATAAATCCCTCTTCGTCGTGTGTCATTGTTATTGCTTTTTTAGGACAAATACTGTAACAGGCACTACAGCCACAGCACTGGTTTTTGTTATTAAAAAGCTCCATATCAGTTTTGCTCCGTATTAATAATTTCTCTTAGAAAGTCTAGTGATTTTTCTCTATGGTTATTAAGCTTAATGTCTACATCGTTCCAATCAATTTCTGTTTCCTGAGCAACGCCATTTTCGATGCCTCTTGAAATGCCAAGACTTGCTAGGAAGCCCTCTGAACGAACATTTCTGTTAACCTTGTTCTGGAACTCTATAAACATACTCTTATGGAAGATAGCAGAAAATGCTGTTGCATGGAAAGAGTTACTTACAACGTAAGAAGCATTCTTTATGTAGCCTACAAATCTTTCAACAGAAACTGCTCGCTTATATTCAATATTCTTATTTGGTAAGTGTGGTGCATCGTTTACAAATACAACCTTCATATTCTTTTCTTTTGCAAGCTTGCAGGCAAATTCAACAAGGCTTATCTGTGGCATTACAGAATACACAAATACATATGGCTCGTTTATATCACACTCTGCAATTTCGCTCCACTTTTCTGCACTTAAAAGAATTGTTGGGTCTAGTGTTACCACTGCTTCTTTCTGACAAAGCTCTTTTACAAGTCTTACATTGTCGTGCTCTCTAACAGAAATTTTCTGAAAACCACTTAATCTCTTTGTAAACTCTGCCTTTTTGTCGTCTGGAATTTCTTTTGTTGCAAAGCTTGCAGCGTATGCATATTTTTGCTTATCGTCTGCAAATGTTAAAAAGTATGCAGGGTCAAAGTCGGCACACCATGGTGAAAATACCTGGTCACTACCTGTTATAAACACATCATACTTATCCTTTGCATTTTGTATATCGTCTGGAAAATACTGTGTTTCACTTTTAACTAATTTATTCTGAAAGCTTTCAAAGCTTTTTGACTTTTGTGCTCTTCTGTTAAACATAATAAGGCTTTTAGCCAAAGACATAAGTGGCTTATCCTTTGTTATGTAGATTGGTCTGTAAGGCTTTGTAATTGCTGGACAAATATAGTCTACCAGCTCACATTCAGCACCTAGGTCTGTTACAGTACGCTGTAAAGCATAAGCCTGAAGCTGTGCACCATAGTTTATAGCTCTGTGAAAGGTAAGAATACCGATTTTCTTCATAGTTGCCTCCAAGTGATTTAGATTTTTGTAAATTGTAGTTTGTCGGGCAGATAACAAACTTTGATAGAGAAAAGCGTAAAGTTTAGGTCCACCCTTTTTAAAGGGTGGTGG
>JAXJJE010000153.1:0-4006 GCA_036298405.1 Acutalibacteraceae bacterium | reverse complement strand
GTTTAACTCAAAGCTAAGCAACATAGCAACACTTGCTATTGGAGATGCTTGCACAGGCTCTAACCCAAGAATTCCAACACAGGAAGAAATGGAAAAGCTACTTGATGCTTGCTTCTATGATAAAGAAATAGATTTCTAATTAGTTTGACATAATCTTTTACATAACAAAAATCACCTGCTGTAGGCTTATAGCTTGCAGTAGGTGATTTTTTTATAAAAACATTATAAAATAAGCTTTGGGGACTTACTTTATTTACTTAATAATACAGAATATCTGTATTAAATTAACTTGAATTGATTATATAGCATTAAGCTGCTTTGAATATAAAGCTACCATCTACAAGGTCACATTCTACGCTGTTACCAGCCTGAATTTTACCTTGCAGGATTTCTTCGCTTATCTTATCCTCAATATTCGAGGTGATAGCACGCTTTAGTGGTCTTGCACCATACACCGGGTCAAAGCCTACCTTAGCAATGTGCTTTATAGCGTTGTCTGTAAACGTTATTGTAATATTCATTGCCTTTAGTCTTTTTGTAAGTGTATCAAGCATAAGAGTAGCAATTTTTTCGATTTCGCTGTCAGATAGCTTTGTGAATACTATGGTATCGTCAACTCTGTTTAAAAATTCCGGACGAAATGTCTTTTTAAGCTCACTCATAACAGTTTTCTTTATTCTTTCAAACTCGCTGTCTTCTTTGGTTTTACTATTAATTGTAAAACCAAGCTCGTTTAGGCTGTTTTGATTTGTTATATATTTAGCACCTATATTAGATGTCATAATTATTATAGTGTTTCTAAAATCTACTGTTCTTCCCTGAGAGTCGGTCAGTCTGCCGTCATCAAGAATTTGCAGCAGAATATTAAATACATCAGGGTGAGCCTTCTCAATCTCATCAAACAGTACTACAGAATATGGGTGTCGTCTAACCTTTTCAGTTAACTGACCACCCTCATCATATCCAACATAGCCAGGAGGTGAGCCAACAAGCTTAGAAACAGTATGCTTTTCCATAAATTCAGACATATCAAGTCTTATCATACTATTTTCGTTACCAAACATTGCCTCTGCAAGTGCTTTACAAAGCTCTGTTTTACCAACACCGGTAGGGCCTAAGAATATAAATGAGCCTATTGGTCGGTTAGGATCTTTTAGTCCAACTCTGCCTCGTCTTATAGATTTAGCCACAGCTGTTACAGCCTCGTTCTGTCCGATTAATCTTTTATGCAAGACATCTTCCATTTTCAATAGTCTTTCACTTTCTTCCTCTGTAAGCTGAGCAACTGGTACCCCTGTCCAGTTAGACACAACATCTGCTATGTCTTCAGCTGTAACCTCGTTTACAGCCTCGCTTTTTTCTTTTTTCCATTCCTCAAGTGCTTGCTTGTGCTTTTCTCGTGCAGTTTTTTCTTTATCTCTAAGATTTGCAGCCTCTTCAAATTTCTGTGCGTTTACTGCTGCACACTTTTCAGCCTCAAGCCTTTCAACCTCTTTTTCTAAAGCCTTAATTTCATCTGGTTCAGTGTGTTCCTGCAAGCGTACCTTAGATGCAGACTCGTCTATAAGGTCAATAGCCTTATCTGGTAAAAATCTGTCGTTTATATATCTTGCAGATAGCGTTACAGCTGAACGAATAGCTTCATCTGTAATTTTTACCTTGTGGTGTGCTTCATATCTGTCACGTAGACCTTTAAGAATTTCAATAGTCTCATCTTGAGTAGGCTCTCCAACAGTAACAGGCTGAAAACGTCTTTCAAGTGCAGAATCCTTCTCTATAAATTTGCGATATTCGTTTAATGTAGTAGCACCTATTACCTGAAAATCTCCTCTTGCTAAGGATGGCTTTAAAATATTTGCAGCGTCAGACGAGCCCTCGGCACTGCCAGCACCAACAATTGTGTGAAGCTCGTCGATAAATAGAATTACATTACCAGCGTCCTTAACCTCGTCAATAACAGCCTTTATTCTGTCCTCGAAATCTCCTCGGTACTTAGTGCCAGCTATCATACCGGTTAAATCAAGCGAAAATACTCGTTTATCCTGTAATAAATCGGGTACATCATTGTTAGTGATTTTTAAAGCTAAACCCTCTGCAACTGCAGTTTTACCAACACCAGGCTCACCAATAAGGCAAGGATTGTTTTTTGTTCTTCGTGACAAAATTTGAATAACCCTGTCTATTTCTACCTTTCTGCCGATTACTGGGTCTATTTCTCCTTTTTTAGCTTTTTCGGTAAGATCAACACCGTATTTATCAAGTGTATCTGTTTTGGTATGTGATTTTTTAGTTTTGCTTATATTGTTAGTCATTTCGTTGCCAATGCTGTGTTTACCACTTGTAAGCTGTATTCGTATGCTTTCTATAAGCTCTGTTGGTGTTGTGCCAGCGTCAAGAATAATTCTTACTGCATAGCTTTCAGAATCATCAAGCAACGCAATAAGCAGATGTTCTGTGCCAACATAAGAATAGCCATGTCTGTTAGCTATAACCACAGCCATCTGAATTACTCTTTTACTTCGTGGTGTAAGGTCGTTAGTGGTAAGTCGTGTCATACTTCCCATACCTATTTTATCTTTAATACTATTTTCAATTGCTTCAAAATAAATTCCTGAATTACTAAGTGCCACATAAGCCACACCTGTATCCTCTTGTAACAGACCAAGCAAAATATGCTCTGTACCAATGTAAGTATGACCCAAGTGCTGTGCATTTTCAATTGCATAGTTCATAGCTTTGTTAGCATTATCAGTAAAACCATTAAACTTATACATAAACCATACCTCCAAATTATAATTATGAATTTATTTTAGGATGATAAATTGTAGTTTGCAAGGGCTTTGCCCTTGACCCACCACCCTTTAAAAAGGGTGGACCTAAACTTTACGCTTTTCTCTATCAAAGTTTGTTATCTGCCCGACAAACTACAATTTACCACACATCATATAATTATTTTGTAGAATTATAAAAGCTTTAGCTTTTCTCTTACAATTTCTCCTCTTTTTTCATCACGTTGATTAGGTGTTAATTCACTGCCCGAAGATTTTATAATCATCGCAGGCTGTACACTGACCATTAAAGCGTTAATCTCATCTAATGTAATGCCTGTAATAATATTTTCTGCAACTCCCATTCTTAAAGCAGATAGTAAAAGCATACATTCCTTGTTATCTATAAGTAATGCATATCTAAGTGTGCCCAAGCTACGCATAATGTAATCCTTTGTTTCAAGTCTTTTGCAGGCCTCGGCTCTTGCCTCACGCTCGTTATTAATAATTTGAGTAGCAACACTTTTAAGGTTTTCGATTGCAGTTTCTTCTGATAAACCAAGTGTAACCTGATTAGATAGCTGATATAAAGAAACCTGTGCCTCACTGCCCTCGCCAAAGGTTCCTCTAAGAGTTAATCCTATTTTTGCAAGATTATCCTCAAGTCTGCCTATAACCTTGCTTTTTTGTAAAGCAGGTAGCTGTAGCATTACAGAGGCTCTTAATCCTGTACCTAAATTTGTAGGGCATTGTGTAAGATACCCCAATTTGTTATGAAAGGCAAAGCCGAGTGCATTGTCGAGCAGGGTATCTATTTTATCAGCTGTTTCAAAAGCCTCTTTAATTGACAATCCCTCTTTTAAAATTTGAATTCTCAAATGGTCCTCTTCGTTTATCATTATGCTTATGCTTTCGTCATCTGAAATTAGCAGATACTTACCAGCTCTATTTTTTGCAAATGAAGGGCTTATCAGATGACGCTCTACTAAGGAGTTAGCCTCTGGATTAGAAATTGCAGACATATTAATAAAGCAAAAGCTTGTTGCGATATAAGAATTGCTGTTTTCAAGAGCTTCTTTTATTTTGTTTGCGATTTCATTTTTTTGCTGTAGATTTAAAAGGTGAGGGAAGGGGAAGTCACGAAGATTTCTTGCTAGTCTTACTCGTGAGCTTATAACAACATCACCATCACAGCCACTTTTATTGTACCATTTATCAGCCATTAGCTTCACCTGCTT
>JAXJJE010000152.1:0-2239 GCA_036298405.1 Acutalibacteraceae bacterium | reverse complement strand
CAGGTGCTAGAGTTTCAGGTCCTGTACCACTACCTACAGAGAAGCAGGTTGTAACAATCCTAAGAGCTGTTCATAAGTACAAGGACAGCCGTGAGCAGTTTGAGATTAGAACTCATAAGAGACTAATCGACATTCTAAGACCATCAAATAAGACGGTCGAGGCTTTAATGAGCTTAGAACTCCCTGCTGGTGTTGAAATCGAGATTAAGCTTTAATCTTAGTTCCAACCAACCGGACAGTTGGGGTCAAGTTGGCAAAAGCCAACCAATAACCTTATAGGAGGCATTATAAATGCAGAAAGCACTGATTGGTAAGAAAATCGGTATGACACAGATTTTCGACGAAAAAGGTAACGTTGTACCTGTAACAGTTGTAGAAGCAGGCCCATGTGTTGTTTCTCAGAAGAAGACTGTTGAAAACGACGGATACGCATCAGTTCAGATCGGTTTCGGCGATTTGAAGGCTCACAAGGTAAACAAGCCAATGAAGGGTCACTTCGACAAGGCTGGTGTTGCTCCAAAGAGAACACTTCGTGAGTTCCGTTTTGAGGATGTAGATGCTTACAATGTAGGCGACATTCTAAAGGCAGATGTATTTGCAGCTGGAGATAAAGTAGACGTTACTGGCACAAGCAAAGGTAAGGGCTACGCTGGCGTTATTAAGCGTTGGAACTTCAGCAGACTAAAAGAAACACACGGTTCTGGTCCAGTAGCTAGACACGGTGGTTCTATGGGTGCTTGTTCAAGTCCTTCAAGAGTATGGAAGGGTAAGAAAATGGCAGGTCACCTAGGCGCAGAAAAAGTTACAGTACAGAACCTAGCAGTAGTAAAGGTTGATGTAGAAAACAACCTAATCGCTATTAAGGGCGCTGTTCCAGGTCCTAACGGTGGCATCGTAGTAATTCGTGACACCGTAAAGGCGTAAGAAAGGAGGAGTTTAAATGCCTAATATAGCAGTACTAGATATGGCAGGTAAGGAAGTTTCAACAATTGAGCTTTCAGACGCAATATTCGGAATTGAGCCAAACGCTGCAGTTATGCACCATATGGTAGTAAACTACCTAGCAAATCAGCGTCAGGGCACACAGTCAGCATTAACAAGAGCTGAGGTTTCTGGTGGTGGTAAAAAGCCATGGAGACAAAAGGGTACAGGTCACGCTAGACAGGGTTCTACAAGAGCTCCACAGTGGAGACACGGCGGTATCGTATTTGCTCCAAAGCCAAGAGATTACAGCTATACAGTAAATAAGAAGGTTAGAAGACTTGCTATGAAGTCAGCTTTCTCAGCTAAGGCTGCAAGCAGCGACATCATTGTTATTGACAACATCGCTACAGATAAGTTCAGCACAAAGACAATCGCAGCTATGCTAAACGCAGTAGGCAGTCAGAAGAAGGCTCTAATCGTTCTACCAACAGTTGATAAGAAGGTTATCAACTCAGCAAGAAACATTCCTGGCGTTAAGACAGCACAGGTAAACGAGCTAAACGTTTACGATATGCTAAATGCTGATAAGCTAATCATCGCTAAGGAAGCAGTTGAGAAAATTCAGGAGGTGTACGCATAATGCTAGCACACGATATCGTAATCAGACCAATCGTTACTGAGAAAAGTATGATGGGTATTGCTGATAAGAAGTACACTTTTGAGGTAGCTAAGGCTGCAAACAAAATAGAGATTGCTAAGGCAGTTGAAGAGCTGTTCAAGGTAAAGGTTGCTAAGGTTAACACAGTTAGCATGCGTGGCAAGCTTCGCCGTCAGGGCAGATATGAGGGTTACACAAAGAGCTGGAAAAAGGCTTATGTAACACTAACTGCAGACAGCAAACCAATTGAATTTTTTGAAGGCATGATGTAAGCCTGTAAAAATTTAAAATTTTAAACAGGCAGAATGTATGGGAATGCCATTTTCCCGCAAAGCCATCATGAGGAGAGTGAAAGACAATGGCTATTAAAGTATATAAACCTACCACAAATGCTAGGCGTAATATGTCTGTAACAGACTACTCAGTTCTTTCAAAGGTAGCACCAGAGAAGAGCTTGCTTGCTCCACTTAACAAGAAGGCAGGCCGTAACAGCTATGGTAGAATTACTGTTCGTCACAGAGGCGGCGGTAACAGAAGAAAGTATCGTATTATCGATTTTAAGAGACAGAAGTTCGACGTACCAGCTACAGTTAAATCACTAGAGTACGATCCAAACCGTTCAGCATTCATCGCTCTTGTAGAGTATGAGGATGGCGT
>JAXJJE010000151.1:0-3212 GCA_036298405.1 Acutalibacteraceae bacterium | reverse complement strand
TTTTTTATGGAGGTACTCGTTATGGAGATTTTACAAGCTAAGGAATTAAAAAAGATTTATGGCTCAGGTGACAATGCAGTTCACGCATTAGCTGGAGTTAATTTGAGTGTAAAGAAAGGTGAATTTGTTGCGATTGTCGGCACCTCTGGTTCGGGTAAATCTACATTACTGCATATGCTGGGTGGCTTAGACCGTCCTACAAGTGGTACTGTTACTGTAGATGGTCAGGATATTTTCTCACTTAAGGACGAAGCTCTTACAATTTTCCGTCGTCGTAAGATTGGATTTGTGTTTCAGGCATATAATCTTGTTCCTGTTTTGAATGTATACGAAAATATTGTTCTGCCAACTGAGCTTGACGGAGGAAAGGTAAACGAAAAGCTTGTTAATCAGATTGTAGAAACACTAGGCTTAGATGGTAGACTTGACGCATTGCCAAGTCAGCTTTCTGGTGGACAGCAGCAGCGTGTTGCTATTGCAAGAGCATTGTCAGCAGCACCAGCTATTATTTTGGCAGACGAGCCTACAGGTAATCTTGATTCAAAGACAAGTCATGATGTTCTGAGTCTTTTAAAGGTAACAAGCAAAAAGTTTGCACAAACAATCGTTATGATTACACACAACGAAGAAATCGCACAGATGGCAGACCGTATTATCCGTATAGAAGACGGTCACATTGTTTCCTCTAATTAATGGGAGGTGACGACGATGAATGTTAGAAACAGAAAATGTATACAGCGTTTAAGCTGGCGTTCTTTATGGGGTGCTAAAAACCGTAACATCATTGCAATTATAGCAATAGTCTTAACAACTATGATGATTGCATCTGTGTTTACCATTGTGGTGTCAATGAATTCAAGCAACGAAATGTACTCTTTCCGTCAGATTGGTGGCTATTGTCACGGAAGCTTTAAAGATTTAACCGAGCAACAGATTAAGGAAATTTCTGCTCATCCAAATATAAAGTCTGTCGGCAGACGACTTATAGTGGGTTATATGGGTGACGATGCCTTTGCCAAGGTACCAGCCGAGATAAGCTATATGGATGAAAATACTACAGAATGGTCTTTTGTAACTCCTGTAAAGGGTCATACTCCAAAGGCAGAAAAGGATATCACTATGGATGTACGAGCTCTTAAGCTTTTAGGAATTGAACCTGAGCTTGGGGCAAAGGTGGAATTAACCTATTTAGCAGGTGGATTTGATGAGAATTCCTATGAAAAAACAGATACCTTCACGCTTGTAGGCTGGTGGGAGTATGACAACATAGCTCCTGTTCATTTTATTAATGTAAGTGAAGACTATGCAAAGAAAATGCAGAAAGAGACTGTTGCAAACGGAGTGCAGCCACATCGTGTTGATTTAAGTATAATGACCAGCTCAAGCATTAATATATACGACAAAATGATGAGTGTGGCAGAAGATCTAGGCTATAAGGTTGACCTGCAAAACAAAGGTAACGGTGTAGGTATGGGTGTAAACTGGGGCTATACAGCCTCTGTTCTCGATATGACGGATGTAACTCTTATCAGTGGAATCGGAGCAATTCTTCCGTTAATTATTTTTACCGGATATTTAACTATTTACAATATTTTCCAGATTTCTGTAAATGGAGATATACGCTTTTATGGATTGCTTAAAACTATAGGTGTTACACCACGACAGCTTCGTAGGATTATACGCCAGCAGGCGTTGTTGCTTTGCTGTGTAGGTGTTCCTGTTGGTTTGTTGCTGGGGTATGCTGTTGGTGCATGTTTAAGCCCTACACTGCTGACAAGTATAGCCGGTATGGAATCAAGTGTAATAGTAGTAAGTATGTCACCGGTTATTTTTATTATATCAGCTCTGTTTTCGATAATTACAGTTTTGATGTCTTGCCATCGTCCTGGTAAAATTGCGGCAAAGGTTTCTCCTGTTGAAGCAACAAGATACACAGAGGTATCAAAAAGTAAAAAGAAGAGCCGTGCCACCCGTGGTGCAAAGGTTTATCATATGGCGTTTGCTAATTTAAGCAGACATAAAAGTAAAACTGTTCTTGTGGTTATTTCTCTTTCTTTGGCTGTTGTGCTTCTAAATCTGGTGTTTACATTTACAAATAGCTTTGATATTGAAAAATATCTTGACAATCAGAGCTGTGCTGATTTTATTGTAAGCAGTACCGAATATTTCCGTGATTATTCCGATGCTAAAAACTACATTACTGATGAACAGGTTGCAGAGATAGAAGCAAACACAAAGCATACATTGTCTGGCTGTGGTTACACATTAACAGGCGAAGATCCTATTGGATGGATGAGTGAAGAATTATGGAGAAAACATACAAATGAGCTTCTTTCTTCTGGTAATATACAGGACTCTAAGTCAACCGAAGGTAGTAAGGATGAAATGGTAAGCGAATATGCACAGATTGAAGGTCTGGACAGAGAGCTGTTTGAAAAGCTTACAGTTGTACAGGGTGATATTGCTCCTTTGTTTGAGGAAAACAGCAACGCTATTGCGTTGGTTGTTAGTACCGATGACCATGGTAATGTAGAAGACCTTAGCCGTTACCCAAAAGTAGGCTCTGCTCAGAAAATAACCTATGTAAAAAATTCATATTATTATGACAGCCGTACAGGCGAAAATGTAAATGAACAGACTCCTCAAGAATTTGTGGAGCATTACATGGAGAAAAGCAACGAGCTGGATTACACAATCTGTGCTTATGTTATTCTGCCAACAGCTATGAGCCATCGTTACTATAATATGGGCTATAGATTTGTTCTGCCTGTAGAAAGTCTGAGAGAAGACAGTAAGCAGGAGGTTGTACCTATGCTTTATCTGTTTGATACAGCTAACTTAGCTGATGAGCAATCAGCAGAGAAATATCTGGCACAGTATACATCTGGTGAGCTGTCAGGCTTGATGTATGAGAGCAAAGCAAGCCTGCGAGAGAATTTTGAGAGCTTCCGTAATTTCTTTGTTTTTACAGGTGGATTGCTGTGCACTGTAATAGGAGTTGTAGGTATTCTTAATTTCTTCAACGCTATAATGACAAGTGTTATTGCCCGTAAAAGAGAATTTGCAGTGCTGCAGGCAGTTGGTATGACCAATAAGCAGCTTAAGACTATGCTGATATACGAAAGTATGTTCTATACACTTGGCTCAGTTTTGATTGCCCTTGTTCTTTCGGTGGCACTTAACCCGTTGGTTTGTGCGTTTTTAGAAAAGAT
>JAXJJE010000150.1:0-9956 GCA_036298405.1 Acutalibacteraceae bacterium | reverse complement strand
CAATTAATCTAGGATATGCACTAGCAGAGTTAGGGTACTCTGTACTTTTAGTAGATATGGATAGAGAATCTTATCTTTCAGCTTATTTTGAAAAGAGAGACGAAAATAAAAATTCAATATACGAGGTAATGAATAAGCTTTGTACACCTGAAGAAGCTATCGTACCTATTGATTTTCCTAAAAAAGATGAAAATATCGTTTACGATTTAATCCCATCAAACAAGAAGTTTGATGAAATGGAAGATATTTTGTCAAGAATGACTCGTAAGCAAGAATACACACTAAGAAATTCTTTAAAAAGCATTGAGAATAAATATGATTTTATTTTATTTGACTGCCCTCAGTCTGGTATTCGTGTTAAGGTAAATATACTTGCAATGGTAGATTATACTCTATTAACCTGTACTCCAGATCCAACAGCAGTTCAAGGCTTTGATGCTGCTATTAAAGAAATCACTAATGCACAGGAAATGGACAACCCAGATATGAAGGTTTTAGGCATTGTTCTTTGTATGCAGGAAACACGTCTTAACTACAAAAAAAGCTTTACTGACCTTATGAACGAGCAAAGCTACTATCATTGCTTTAAAACTTCTATCAGAAAAAGCTCCGCTATTCCAGAGGCTAACGCTATGGCTTTACCTGTAATTAAGTATAAGCCAAAATCACCAGGAGCTATTGATTATCAAAACCTAGCTCTGGAAGTTCTTGATGAAATAAACAAGACATCAAATTAATATTAAAGAAAGGGAATAATTTATGGCTTTCAAATTTAATATTGATAAATATTCTAATATTGGTTCTCATGTATCGGACAAGAGCCGACTTCCTAAAAAAAGCGAAGAAGAGCTTCAAAATCTTGCTCGTAACATTGATAACGCTATTAGAGTTGAGCAAAATCTTCCCCCTATTGAAGATGCCGAAAACAGCAATCTTGAGAAGTCTCAAAACTTCTATAAAATACCTCTTGATAAAATCAAATTAAGCCCTTACAACAAATTCAGACAGTTTGATGATAAGGAAGAAAACAGTATCGAAAGTCTGAAGCATAGCTTGTCTATGGTAGGACTTATTCACCCACTATTAGTTAACGATAACAATGATGGTACCTATACAATTATTGCTGGTGAAAGAAGATACCGTGCAATCACTGAGCTAGGCTGGGAAACTGCAACCTGTCAGATAACAAACATCAACAACATACTTGATACTCGTATCGCAATTTACCAAGCAAATACAGAAACACGAACATATACTACTGAAGAAAAATTGGTGCTATGCGAAGAATTAATTGAAATATTAGAAGAACGCCAAAAAGAAACTGGCGTGCATGGTTCTATACTTCAAAAATGTGCTGATATTTTAAATATCTCATATCGTCAAGTAACTAAGTATAAGCAAATACTTGATAAGAAGAAGCAACTAGAAAGTCTTGGTGAAGAGGTTAATCTTGTTTCTGTGGACGGCGAAGGAAAATCGCTTAATAAAATTAATAAGGAATTAACCGAAAAGCTTAACGAGATTAATGGTGTTACACCTGATGAACCAGAAGCCACTGACGAAAATAACACTACAGAAAACACCACACCAGAGCAAGTTTCTACACCACATTACGAGCAAGAATTTACAACTGATATTACAGTTAATACATCTGACAACAGCTCACAGAATAACACCCAAGAAACAAATAATACACCTCAAGCAGAAGATAATAATTCTGATAACGAGGTTACAAATAGCTCTGTAAATGATGAAATTTCAAAAAATCCAGAAAATTTAGAAAATTCAGAAAAGACCTTTGAGCAAGAGTCTGAACAAAAAACCGAAAACAACCAAGAAGCCGAAAATAAATCTGAATCAACCGAGACTTTAAATACTAATCAAGAAAATACAACCGAGATTGCCACTACAAGCAAAGAAACACTTACTTATCCTATTTTTGAAGGACAATACAAAGGCGAAACCGTAACTGGTATTGGTTTTAATAATGGAAATGTATTCCACCTTGTTTGCATTAGTGTTAATGAGCAAGGTAATATTGGAATTAAGGTTGTAACCCCAGAACAAGATTCCATTCATATTATCGGAAACAAGAATTGTTTCTCAAACGATTAAGCTTACACCACACCCCACATAGAGAGAGTTTACTTATTCAGAGTAAGCTCTCTTTTTTGTTTTTATACTACCTATTCAAATTTTTCGGCAAAAAAAGGAAAATAATTTTAAATATTTTCTGTTAATATAAATTATGCTTATATTAAACGAAAGGAGCTTGGGAGGATTCATACCTCACTATAAAACCAATGAATGATAAAATTATAGATGTATTAAGGATTTTTGGATGTCTTTCAAAATTTGAGATTCAGGGACTTGTTGATACCACAGTTAATAAACCTAGCAAAGCATTCATTTCTTCATTCAATTATCTGCTAAAAAATCACATTATTATTAAAAATAACGATAATACTTTTTCAATAAATACTTATAGTAATTTTCCAGTGGCAAATAAACACACTATCGCACTAAGAAATTTTGCTAGAATTGCAATTATTTACCGATATAACAACTTACATATCACAGATTATTACCTAGACGAAAGCAAACCTCTTCTTTCTATGTTACTTGTTCATAACTCTGGATTTGCAAATTTAATCTATATACCATATACAAATGTTTTACCCTTTATAGATACAGTAAAGTTAAAAGTCACTTTATCTAATATCACATCAGATGAACCTATTATTCTTTTACTAGATACAAAAGAACAATTTTTCCCCATTTACGAAATAATCGAAGAATATAGTTTACAAAAAGGCTTAGGTGTCATTTATATAAAAGACGATTGTAATGATGTAAAATATCAGTTCCCAAAGCAACGCTATATTTACAAGGACGGTGAATTAAATGAGGTCTGATACACTAATTATCAATGATGTTATAACAGGTATAGACACGTGTATTGATACCATAATAGATATAAAATATGAAATCGAAAAAATTAAACTCAAAGACCTTCATAAAAACTCTAATCATATACAAGATATAAACACCCTTACAACATCTCTTAACAGGCAAATAAATTTTATAAATAGCAGAGTGAACGATATTTTATTTTGCCTGCAAGAAAGTATTTCAAATACAAAAAACATTCCTCATTATGAAGAATGTACTCTTGTGCAACTATCCGATTACTTGTATAAATTAGTTCTACCACCACTTTTGAAAAAAACACATTCCTTATATAGTGCTCCACAATTAAGATATAAAAGAGTAATTAAAGAAATAACAGAAGAAACCTTTGTAATAGCTAATATAAAACAATTAAAAAAAGCCGATATAGTTTTTCATTCGGTAATTAGTGACTCCAAATATTATATAGATGCTGACCATCTTCAAGTACATCATATTTTAAATTCTCTTGTACCATTTTTTATCCCCGATGACTCTCCTGAATATGTAAATATTCACTACCAAACAACAGTCATTCCCACTATATCAGATAACTATACAGTGGTATTTATCATTGGAGATAATAACAATACGAGAGAAAATTTCATTAATTTTCTTCAATCTGACCATTATAAAAAGGTGTAGTATTATATTTTTAAACTTGTGACCATATTTTATAAGATTTGATTTTAAAAAACTAATTTTCATTCAAAAATCCAATAACAAATCCCTCTAAAACCTCAAAAATTTACCCCAAAAAACTGTACATAAAATGACTTTTTTCAAAAACTCTTTTATGTACAGTTTTAAATATTTATTTTTTGCCTTTATTATACGATTTTTCAAACCTAAAAATTTATTTTAAATTGTTCATCTAAGGAAAAGGTTGAACGAAGAACAACACCAATCCACGAAAGGTGGTAAATCTATGAGCTTAAACAATACAGGCAACTTCAGTCAAAACCAGAGCGAAGAGCAAAATAAGAATATTTTATCAAATCTTCCATTATCACATTACCTATTATGCCTAATCGCACAAAGCGAAGAACTATATCGAAACACACTGCGAGATACTTTGTCTCTTTATTACAGTCCAAATACAATACGAAAAACTATAAGCAGACTACGCCAAAAAAATCTTATAATCTTCCACAAAGACCATTCAATATATAGCTACACTCTATCTCAAGAGGGAAAGAATAAGCTGAAAAAAATAGATGGAGTATTAGCTACTTATTGTGAAAACCAACACTACCGTTTAGCTAAAAGAAATAAAAACAAAGGAACAGCAGAGGTGCTTATCGCTTTAAATTACTGTGGAGTAAAAACTCTTCCTAAAATAAAGCCTCAACTTTCTCAAATAAAAACTCTCTCGCCTGAAGAACACCTCTATTTCTATACTAAAAAAGAAATATTAAATAGCTATACAGGAACATCAATGATCCAAATTAAAAGAAGCATATTCAAAGGATTATTGTTTATTCGTAAGCAACCATACATTGTATATTCTATATGTGATAAATCAATCCCTATGCGAGCGAATGAAATAAAAATGTTTCAAACATTATCAAAAATGGTAGAGAAAGGCTTCTGTGGAAAACACATCAACTCTCCTCGTTTATTGGTATTTTACGAAAATAGCAAATTATTTACAGAATGGACTTTCGAAAAGGATAAAAAAGAAATTTGTGCTAATAATTTCCGTCAGTATCTTAATGATGTCGTTTTTTACAGTAAAGATATTTTCCAGGCTTTAGTTCCAACAAACGATAACCTCAAAATTGACAAAAATTTAGAACTACTAAAACTTATTATTCAGAACAAGGAACTTGAAGACTACCTGTACTACACCTATTTTAATCAAACTAAACCGGTATCAAACACCGACACTAAAAAACATGTACTATGTGCTGACAGAGATTTAAACGGACACCCTTTCTATATCAACATTACAGGTGCTACTCATACCATTTTAAAAGCTATTTCTTCAATAAAAAAATATAGCCGAACCAAGGAAGTCAATAAAATGAGTATTGGAATATTAGAACATCAATATTCACTAATATCAGAATTAATCAATCGAAAAGATTTCAATAAAAAAACCTCAATATACACAATATCACTTCAAACGGCTCTTGATATGATGAAAGACTTAACTACAAAGGAGGATGCACAAAACTAAGAACAATTTTCTGGAAAGTGCAAATTACTATGAAATTCGAATTAAGAAAAAAAGTAAACACCGTAAGAAATCAGGCATTTAAAACCAAACAGTCACTCCCTAAAGCTAGATTTAAGCTTATAGTGAAACTTATTGCTTTATTTTTAGCTTTTATCATAGTTGTTTATCTAATTGGATTAATAACACAATTTTTTATAGGAGCAGCAACACAATCCTTAGCCCTTGAATCAATAAACAAAAATTTTTTTAGTTGCATAAAATTCGCATTTTACTTTAAATACAGTAAATTAATTTGGTTTATTACAATAATGATTATATTAGTTATTATTATTAAATCGTTCACCTTTAAAGATGATAAGGAATTTTCCGAAACTGGAGAATATGATAGCCGTTCCTTCTATTATTCAGAAAAAGGTGACTATGGAACAAACCGAAAATTAACTATCGCTGAAATGGAAGAAATTTTTGATCTAACCAAATATAATAATATCCCAGATTTAACTGACCTTAACACTGAACAGTACGCAACAATTCTTAATTCTTATGAAGGTCTCAAACCTTCAAATAAATCCAATAAAAAATCACAATATCAAAAACCCCTTGCAATTAAAAAGAAAAACAAACATCATACAGATATTGCCGATCAAACAATTATCGGACAGGAAATAACCCCTTCAAACGAAGCTGGCAGAATTATTACTTGGTCTAAAGATACTTACTTCAATCCAAATATATTTGTTGTAGGCTCTCCAGGCACAAGAAAAACTCGTTGTCTTTCAAACAATTACATTTTACAAGCATTAAGACGAGGAGAAAGTGTAGTTGCAGTTGATACCAAAGGTTCTCTTTACAGTGATTTCAGTAACATGGCTATTTCTCGTGGATATAAAGTAAAGATATTAAACCTAAAAGAATTAAATCATTCAGATGGTTGGAACCCACTAGCTACTCTTGATACGCTTGATAAAATACAAGTGTTATGTGACACCATAATAAGTAACACATCCGGAGACAGTCCTGATCCATTTTTCGATAAGGCTGAGCTTTCTTTATTAAAAGCATTAGTTACCTATGTTTCTTTAGACACTGAGAAGCATAAAACTGACCCTCGTGAAAAGAATTTAGTTACCGTCTTCAATATGCTCATTAATAATACCCATCAGGAACTTGCAAATACTTTTGAAACACTTAAACGAGAAGAACCTTCTCATCCAGCACTGCTATCTTGGAATGTCTATTTAAAAGCAGGCGAAAAATTAACTCCGAATATTCAGCTAGGCTTATGTAACAGGCTTCAGCTTCTACAAACTACTGAAGTACAGCATATTTTAGCTAACAACGATATAAACACAACAGAAATAGGTATAGAGCCAACAATCGTATTTTTGCGTTTTTCAGATCAAGACCTTACTTATTCAATGATTTCATCTCTATTTTTAACCTTCATATATATCGATTTAGTAAACTACGCTGATGCACAGCCTGACCTTATTCTTCCTAAAAAAGTAACAATGCTGCTTGATGAGTTTTGTAACATAGGTGTTATTGATAACTTCACATTAAAAATATCAACCATCCGTTCAAGAGGAATTGTTTCAGTTGTTATTGTTCAAGATATCCCTCAAATAATGAATCGTTATCCTGAAGGGCTTTGGGAAGAAATTATTGCTGCCTGCGATACTTTAATCTATCTTGGTGGAAACGATAATACAACTGGTAAATATATATCATCATTAACTGGAGAAGCTACCATCTCTATCAAAAATCGTGGTCTTAGATACGATATTAATGCAACTGTAAGTACAGATAGTAACTCCACTAATAAAAGACTGGTTTATACCATAGGTGAAGTTCTCTCGCTTCATCCAGACCACCAACTTGTAAGAATTAGAGGTAAACAAATTTTAGAATGTTTGAAATATGATTACAGCAATCATCCTGACACCAAATACATAGTAAGAACAAATGTAAACAATCATACACCTATAAGAACACATCACATTTCATCAGTAAACAATAATAATATTCCTATCGAAAAAAATAGCAATACACAAAACAAACCTAAAACATCAGTATATGTTCCTGAATCATCAAATGTTCTTAAATATCCTACTCAACAAATGACCGAATTTCATAATCCCTTTAAAAACAACGACAGAAATACCAGCAATATCTTTGGTTGTTTTTGATGAAAAACAACCGTAAAAACGCTCCTCGAAGATGAGGAGCGTTTTTATATGCTTTATAATCAGTAATTATTTTCTATGTATTCATTTATGGCTATTCTTATTAACTCAGACAAGGTGATTCCTTTTTGTTCAGCAAATTTATCTAAACCCTTTTTTACTTCTGTTTCTACATAAAACTCAATTCTTTTCTTTGCTGGCTCTTCTGTAATTTGATTTATTAAATCAACAGCACCTTCACCCTGAGTATCATTCAACCACTGTATAGCAGCGTCATCAGATATTGGTTTTATATATTCTTTCGCACCATCAGACTTTCCAAAAAACATATTTTTTTCAAAGCCTTCACCTTCGTATATAAACAAGAAAAACTCACTGTTTTTTTTACGATAAAGACTTACAGACGCATACGCAGGATCTTGCTCTGATTTTCCGTTATCAGTTGTAGCAATCAGCTCTGCTGAATCAGTATCATAAAATTTTGAACCGATTCTCTTTTTCATTTCGAACACTCCTTTGCAATAAACCTTTTATCTATTACAGATATTATATCGTATAACTTAAATCGCTTCAATAATTCATTGCAAAATGTTACATAAAATTTACAGGTTGTGGAAGTTGTTATCTTTAGGAACCAGTTCCTAATATTTTCAAGTTTCGTAACCTGTAAATATTATTGCCATAGCTTTAATTACATATTCATTCGCAAAACAATTGAACACTATATTTTTTCTGATTCTTATGGTAAAATCAATATAAGGTGCTATATTAAGAATCTGATGGTAATTTGTATTTTAAATATAGAGAAATCCTGATTATAGGACTTCTAAAATGATATATTATAATTAACAAATACTTATTTTTCTAAAATCAATTTGATAACAAAATTCTTATTCAATCTTAATTCTTTATTAGCCTAACGAAAGGTATTTATATGAACGACCATACTTTCTATCGTAATAATAAAATGTCTATCACGCTTGAAGAAATAATTAAAAAGTTTAATTCCTTTGAGGAATTTGAGCGTGAATTTTCTGATGAGTTTCTAAACTTAGATAATCAAATAGGAGATTACCTAAGTGAGTTACTGTACAAATATGATAAAAAGGCTTCTGTGGTTTCGATAGATGCCAAACAGTCAGCAAGCTATCTGGGAAACATCATTAATGGCAGAAAAAATAATCCAAGACGAGATGTTTTAATATGTATCTGCTTAACTATTGGCACTACATTTGACGAAGTTCAGTATTTACTTAAATATGCAGGAAAAGCGCCTTTATATGTTCGCAATAAAAGAGATGTAATTATTTGGTTTGGCTTTATGAAACATGAAAGTCTGGACACTGTAAATATTAATCTTGTTGATAGAGGTCTTACTCCTCTTTACAAAGACCAATAAAAATGCTACTGTCAGAAGTAGTGATTCTGTTATTTCTCATATATAATAAAGACACAGCAGTAATGTTGATAAAAATTTTAAGGAGAAACAACAATGACAGAACTTATGACTATAATTGCACAGGCATTTTACGGAAACAGAACCTTAACACACATCGTACGTGATGATTTACCTTATTTTCTTTGTGGTATTATGGATAAAGCCTTTTACAATTCAGAATACAATGAACCTCTTGATGAAACAATAATTGAGCTTCCTGTTAAAGGTACTGCTTTGGTTTATAACAAATATGCTGAAGAAAAAGCTAAAAATGACACTGAATACACCAAACCTCTGGCAAGTATTCCTGAGTTAAATCTTACACTACTCAGTAGATGCATTCTTTGTGGAATTGACGATAGTGGTAATCTAACCTCTATTACTCCAGAAAAATGTAAAGAAGCAATAAAGTATTTAAGCCTATAAAATTCAATATTACCTATAAAGAGTACGTGAGAGACAAGCTCTATGACCGTACAGCAACCTGCGTTTGCAAGGTGCTAAAGCTTGACCGATAGGATTTATCTCATGAGCCTGTCGGTAACGATAGGCTCATTTTTTTCGTACTCTTTTATAATATAACAAAAGGAGTAGATTTTTATGAAATCAATTAAAGAAATAGTTATGAAAGAAAACAGACCAGTGTATATCCACACTCCATCAAAGGCAACAGCCATTGATTTTCTTAAACAAGCCGAAAAAGAATGCTTTTTGTTTGCTGATGGTAAAAATCCTTCAAAAAAGGCTTGGGATGATTTTTTTGCTCTTCGCCAAAACCTGACAATAAACTACATAGGCTTTAATGGTAGACTTCATTGGCAAAGTAAGGATGAGGGCATTCTTAGAGTAGAATATAAAGACTTATTTGAATAATATTCTTTATATCCTGACTTTTTAATTTTTTATAATCTGATATTTCGTAACATTTAACTTTTCGGAACGGGTTCTCAATTGCTGCACCTCAAGGAACTTGAGGCTTTTAGGAACTGATTCTCAATTATTACATCTTGTGTAACTTGTTGTTTTTGAGAACCAGTTCTTATATCTTACATTTTACGGAACTTGTAACCTTTAGGAACTGATTCTTAACCATTACAACTTAAGGAACTTGTGATTTTTAGGAACCGGTTCTCAATTCCTACAACTTACGGAACTCGCTTAGTTGGATTTTAATTATTTCTTGAAATTAAATAATTAAAAT
>JAXJJE010000149.1:0-3505 GCA_036298405.1 Acutalibacteraceae bacterium | reverse complement strand
GTACAAGACCATCAGCTGTAGCACCATAGTGGTTAGATGTTGGGAAGCCCTGATAGTGCATACGGCCAGCACCACCTGTAGCGATGATAACTGTTTTAGCCTTAGCAACTAGAAGCTCCTTTGTTTCCATATTCATTAGAACAGCACCAGCAGCGTTACCGTTTTCGTCAAGAATTAGCTCGATAGCTGATGTAAAGTCTACTACAGGAATCTGACGGTTAAGAACCTCATCACGAAGAGTTCTCATAATCTCAGCACCTGAATAGTCCTTAGCAGCGTGCATACGCTTTCTTGATGTACCACCACCGTGTGTAGTAATCATTGTACCGTCAGCGTCCTTATCAAACTCAACGCCTAGGTTGCTTAGCCACTGAATAGCCTCTGGAGCGTCACATACAAGCTTTGATAGAAGCTCACGCTTAGCAGCAAAGTGACCACCACCAAAAGCGTCTACAAAGTGAATTGCAGGAGAGTCGTTCTCTTTATCAGCAGCCTGAATACCACCCTCTGCCATCATTGTGTTAGCGTCACCCATACGAAGCTTTGTAACTACCATTACATCAGCACCAGCCTCGTGAGCCTCGATAGCAGCAGATGTACCAGCACCACCAGCACCGATGATAAGAACATCTACATCATAATCTGGTGTTGACAGGTCTACGCTTTCAGCAGTAATTCTGCTGTGAGCCTGTAGCATTTCTGCAAGCTCCTTTGGAACCATCTGACCCTTGTTAGGGCCGATTTTCAGCTCCTCGAACTCATCCTTTTTATAGTCAGGGTGATATGCAGCAAGCAAATCTTCCTTCTGCTGTGCTGTCATACGAGCTGGCTCAAGAGCAATATTATTCTCTCTTGCAGCTTCAACAGCCTTTATAGATTCTTGAAATTTCTCTGAATACATATTCTGTTGCCCTCCTTACTTCTCTATTTCTCTTGTGTTGTAAAGCTCTTTCATCTCGTCGATTGGCTTCTGCATTAGTGCCTCGATAAGCTCTACAAATGTACCGTCTTTAATCTCTTGAACACGGTTGTCTAAGTGATCACACTTTGGTGCTAGGTACTTACCGTTAAGTCTTCTTGCAAGCATAGCAACCTGTGGGTGTGAAATACCAGCTGGGCAACGAGAAGAACATACGCCACACATTACGCAGTCGAATGACTCCTCTGCACACTGCTCAAAATCGCCACGCTGAGCATAAGCAATGTACTGCATTACATTCAAGCCCTGAGTACAGCTCTTTGTACAAGCGTTACAGCCGATACAAGCATAAATCTCTGGGTAAAGCTGCATCATAATAGCGTCTGTTGGGCTTACCTTATCCATATCGTAAACCTGCTTTACCAGTGGGAAGTAAGGCAGAGTAGCGATGTACATATTCTCTTCTACCTTTGTCTGGCAAGCTAGGCAAGACTTTAGCTCACGGTCGCCCTTAATACGGTAAATAGTAGCACAAGCACCACAAAAGCCGTTACGACAGCCACAACCACGAACTAGCTGATAGCCTGCATATTCCATTGCGTTCATAATTGTTAGATTGTCCGGAACTAGATATTTCTTTCCGAACAGAAAAATGTTAACCATATTTTCCATTGTTATTCTCTCCTTGTATCAATACTCATCTGGTAGCTCGTCAAGCTCATCAAAACGGAATACAGGACCATCTTTGCAAATATACTTTGAGCCTACGTTACATCTGCCACATTTACCAATACCACACTTCATACGCATTTCTAGTGTAGTATAAATCTGCTCTTTCTCAAAGCCAAGAGAATAAAGTCCGTCCAGTGTAAACTTAATCATTATAGGAGGACCACATAAAATAGCTGTTTTGTTTGTATCAAAGCCAAGCTCTTTTACATAGTTTGGTACAAAACCAACGTGTCCGTCCCAACCCTCTTGTGGGTTATCTATTGTCAGGTGAACATCAACATTAGCGTCGTTTGTCCACTCTTCGATAATTTCTTTATAGTCAAGCAAATCGTCTTTACTTCTTGAACCGTAAACGATGTCAATTTTGCCGTAACGGTCACGGTAATGACGGCAGTAGTTGATAACTGAACGAAGTGGAGCAAGACCAACACCACCAGCGATGAACAGCATATTTTTGCCTACAAATTCATCATCTACTGGGAATGGTGAGCCGTATGGTCCACGGATTGTAACCTGCTGACCAACCTCTGCCTGATGTAGCCACTCTGTTAAGCAACCACACTTTTTAATTGAAAATTCCATAAATTCTGTGTTTGTTGGTGAAGATGTAATTGAGAACATAGCCTCACCTACGCCTGGAATAGATAGCATTGCACACTGACCAGGTCTGTGCTCAAAAGGCTTTACGCCGTCTGGAGTAACAACACGGAATGTTTTAATATCTGGAGTATCAATACGAACATCTGTGATAACTCCTAGCTTTGGAATTAAAGCTTCTACACGCTCGTTCATTATTTGTTACCTCCAACTGTTTTCATTACTTTTACAATATTCATTGAAATAGGACATTTTGCAAGACAACGACCACAGCCAACACAGCCAAACATACCGTCGTTATTCTCTGGGTAATATACCAGCTTATGCATAAAACGCTGACGGAAACGCTCAACCTGTGTAAGTCTTGGCTGACCTGCTGACATCTTTGTAAAGTTTGAATACATACAAGAATCCCAGCAACGGAATCTTACAACACCCTTACCTGTGTTAAAGTCCTTAATATCATAGCACTGGCAAGTTGGACATACAAATGTACAAGTACCACAGCCTAGGCAAGACTCTGAAAGTGTTGCCCACTCTGGAGCGTCAAAGAACTCCTGAGTTTTACCAGGGCCAAACTTCTCGCCTGTTAGGCTAGCTAGTGGAAGCTTGCTCATAATCTTAGCTGTTTTCTCTTTCTGAGCGTCAACAGCCTCTGTGCCACACTCCTCTGTAAGAGCCTCAATGCTCTTTAGTAGTGCCTCACCCTTTTCTGTATTACTCTGCCAGAAAATTTCTGTTTCTGTTTTCCATACAGAGATATCGCCAGCAGGATTTGTTGCGTCAATGCCGAATGTCTGGCAGAAGCAGGTTTCTGATGGCTTTGTACAAGCAACAGAGATAATCACACCGTGCTCTCTGCGAGAAGCATAGTAGCTGTCGATTGGGTCTACAAGGAATACACGGTCAAGAACATCAAAGCTCTTAACATCACAAGCACGAACACCAAATACTACAAAGTCCTCAGACTCCTCACGAGTGTCGATAATCTCGATGTTTTTACCCTCTGTTTTGAACTCTACAAGGTTTTCCATCTGTGGGAAGAAGAAATCCTTAGGGCTTCTTACAGTGTTAAGAGCATTGCTCCACTGCATACCGTCAGCCCATTTTGTGTAAGTAGCCTTGCCGTTAGCGTCATCTACAGGCATATATAATGTAGCGTTTTTTGCTATCTCGGCAAATACAAGATTTAAAGACTCAACTGAACACTTACGCATCGTTCTCACTCCTCTCGAAAACCTCTGAAGGCTCTAGGTC
>JAXJJE010000148.1:0-4476 GCA_036298405.1 Acutalibacteraceae bacterium | reverse complement strand
CCTTAACAAATGAGCAAGCAAAGAAATACTTTATAGTTTTATTCTGTGATCGGATAAAGCTAAATTTTCTGAATCCTGAAATTTTATCCAATCTCCACCCATCTTTCTCTAGCTGTTCCAATTCAGCTTCCATTTCCTCGCACTTCCATACAGGAGAGAAAAAACGCCTTGTCATTGTCTGTTTCAATTTACCACCTCTGTGTTTAAAGCATAGCATAAAACAACTTTATTTTCAATGATATATCGCTAAAGCTATATGATATAATATCCGTTCATTAATATGCCGAAGGCATATATCATCGCACGAAGTGCGATATCATACTGTAGGTATATCACCCGTTCTCAAAAGAACGGATATCATTGAAAAAACCTTATTTATCAAAAGATAAATAAGGTTTTTTCATGGTGCGGGTGAAGGGACTTGACTCGTCACTTCGTGCCGAACAGCTCACGCTAAAGCGTTCGCTACTGTTCGCTAAAAATGTGCCACTGGCACATTTTCTTTACGCTCGCAGCCCTCTCGGGTTCAAGTCAGTAAATTTTATTTATAGAAAGAAAAAAGCTAGCAAACTCAGTTTACTAGCTCTCTCTGGTGCGGGTGAAGGGACTTGAACCCCCACGTCTGCTGACACTAGAACCTAAATCTAGCGCGTCTGCCAATTCCGCCACACCCGCGTGTGTTATTTATTTGTGTTCCTCACTGGAACATTTAGAATTATACTACACACAGAGTATATTGTCAACACTTTTTTGAAAAAAGTTTTAATTTTTTCTATTAATCAAGGATAAAAATATAAACACAATAGTCTATTTTATACTGAAGCATAATTAATACTAAACTGTTTATATTAACAGGATATATTATACTATTTCTCTCTGATTTATTACGCATACACCTAATACAAACAATATAAATAAACAAACAGCCAACAAAGTGTTTCAACTCACTTTGTTGGCTGTTTGTTTTTAATAGGGATTATAAAAAACAACTAGGTGTTATCTGATTATTGTTGAGGAGCATCTACTTTTGCTTCAAGTACAACTGTAAGAGTTACATCCTTATAGTCACCATTTCTTTGCTGACGCTTAAGTTTAACCTCTACCTCATCACCTGCTTTATGAGATTTTATTCTTGACTGTAGACTATCCATTGTAGACAGAGGAGCTCCATCAAATTCTACTATAATATCACCTGCTTGAATACCTGCTTTCTCTGCTGGTGAAGAATTATTTACCTTTGAAACATATACACCTGTAGGTAGACCAAACGCCTGTGAATAGCTGTCGGTTACATCATTACCCAATATACCCAAATAAGCCTGTTCACTCTTAGAAATGCTTGACTGATTTATAAGACCATCAATAATAGGGCTTGCGTCAGAAATTGGAATAGCATATCCCATACCCTCTACATTTGTATCTGAATATTTAGCAGAATTTATACCTATTACACTACCGTTTGTATCAATTAACGCACCACCACTATTACCAGGGTTAATTGCTGCATCTGTTTGTATTAATGTCATTGTTTTGTCAGTCATCTGAACCTCACGCTCAAGTGCACTGATATATCCAACAGTTACTGATTGACCATAGCCAAGTGCGTTACCAATTGCAATTGCAGGCTGACCAAGCTGTAAGGTTTCTGAATCGCCTAAGGTTGCAATTGCTATATTTCCCTTTGTTTCTTCAGAAATATCACTTAGCTTAACACTAATTACAGCCAAATCATAATCAGGGTCGGTACCCTTTATTGTAGCAGAGCTTGTTTTTTCGTCTGCAAAGCATACGCTTATTTCGTTAGCTCCCTCAACTACATGGTTATTTGTTACTATAAGCAGCTCTTTTTCATTTTCTGAAATAATTATACCAGAGCCACTGCTTTCTGTTTCGTATTCGTAGCCATTGCCACCACCAAATCCAAAGCCAAATCCGAAAAAGCTTGAATAAGGGTCGTTATATGTTGCTGTTGATTTTATATTGATAGACACCATTGCAGGCATAACACTTGTAACAACCTTTGATACATCGCTTGTAACTGTGCTTGCTCCTGAATTATTCACAACAGGTGCTGTAGATTTTATTGTGCTTTCCTTATCGTTTTTTGAAGCTGCAGATGAAGAGCCTAACAGCTTGCCACCTGCGTAGTTAACACCAACCATTGTACTACCTGCTACCAAGCCAAAGCAAAGAGCAATTACTATGGCTTTTAACAGACTTTTGCCCATACCGTTCTTTTTCTTTGGTGCTGGCTGAATTTGTGGCTGTTGTATAGGGTTTGTATAGCTATCTCCATACGCAGCAGCTGTATTAGCTGTATTTGCAGCTTGACTACTATAAGGATTGCTTTGTGCTTGATTATAGTAATAGCTTGCCTGTGGTACCTGCACATATGGATTACTTGTAGCAGCAGTGCTGTTTGTATTGATATTTGGTGTATTCGATGTATTTGATGAGCTTGTGGTGCTTGATGTAGTATTGACAGTACTGTCAGCATTATTATTTGAAAAGGTATTTTCTGAATTATTAGCGTAAGGGTTTACATAGCTACTATTTGACTGTGTAGTATTTGCGTTTGCTGGATTATCTACATTTTCTGTCTTTTTAAATTCATCATTAAAATTATTATTCATAAATATAATCATTCCTTTCGAAAAAATCAGTACATATAAAAATATACACTTTCTTAAATCTCTATTCCCTTTCTACACCTATATATTATTCTTTAAAGCTTGAAGTTTTATTGAAAAAATATGTAATTTTTATTTTTAACAAAAAGTTAATACTCTATATACAGTTTTATCATAAACAATGTGTATTTATTTTTGCTATTTTCAGACACAAATTGCAACGCATTATGTTTTTATATTTACTATTATCTTTGTAGCTGATATAATATATATTATAATTGTTATTTATAAAAACAAGGAGATATAGAAATGAGTATATTAAATGTTGAGCATTTATCGCACGGCTTTGGTGACCGTGAGATTTTTGCAGATGTTTCTTTTAGACTATTAAAGGGTGAGCATATTGGTCTTATAGGTGCTAACGGAGAGGGTAAATCTACCTTTATGAACATTGTAACCGGTAAGCTACAGCCTGATGATGGTAAGGTTGAGTGGTCTAAAAATGTTCGTGTAGGATATTTAGACCAGCATACTGTTTTAAGTGCAGGAATGACAATAGAAGATGTTTTAAAATCTGCCTTTGCGTATCTGTTTGAGCTTGAAGAAAAAATGAATGGCATTTGCGACAAGCTTGGTGAGGCAAGTGAAGACGAAATGACAGAGATGCTTGAGGAGCTTGGTACAATTCAAGACACACTTACACTGCACGATTTTTACGTTATTGACTCTAAGGTTGAAGAGGTTGCAAGAGCATTAGGGCTTGCAGATATTGGTCTTGACCGTGATGTAACTGATTTAAGTGGTGGACAGAGAACAAAGGTGTTACTAGCAAAGCTTTTGCTTGAAAAGCCTGATATCCTGCTTTTAGACGAGCCAACAAACTACCTTGACGAAGAGCATATTGTATGGCTTAAGCGTTACTTAATTGAATACGAAAATGCATTTATATTAATTTCTCACGATATACCATTCCTAAACGAGGTTATAAACATAATTTACCATATGGAAAACAAGGAGCTTAACCGTTATGTTGGCGATTATAACCACTTCCAAGAGGTATACGCAATGAAAAAATCTCAGCTAGAGGCAGCCTACAAGCGTCAACAGCAAGAGATTAGCGAGCTAAAGGACTTTGTTGCCAGAAACAAAGCAAGAGTTTCTACAAGAAATATGGCTATGTCACGACAGAAAAAGCTGGATAAAATGGACGTAATTGAGCTTGCTGCCGAAAAGCCAAAGCCAGAATTCAGCTTTAAGGCTGGCCGTGCACCTAGCAAGATGATTTTTGAAACAAAGGATTTAGTTATTGGATATGATGAGCCACTTTCTAAGCCTTTAAACATATCAATGGAGCGTGGACAAAAAATAGCCTTGGTTGGTGCTAATGGTATTGGTAAAACAACATTGCTAAAAAGCATTTTAGGCATTATTCCACCACTTGAAGGCTCTGTTGAGCTTGGGGATAACTTGCTTGTAGGTTATTTTGAGCAAGAAACCTCGGGTAATAATTCTACCACCTGTATTGAAGAGATATGGAAGGAATTTCCTTCTTTAGCACAGTTTGAGGTACGTGCAGCACTTGCTAAATGTGGTCTAACTACAAAGCATATCGAAAGTCAGGTTAGAGTTCTTAGTGGTGGTGAGCAAGCAAAGGTAAGACTTTGTAAGCTTATTAACAAAGAAACAAATATACTACTTCTTGACGAGCCTACTAACCACCTTGATGTAGATGCTAAAGATGAGTTAAAGCGTGCTTTACTTGAATATAAGGGTAGTGTACTTTTAATTTGTCACGAACCAGAGTTTTACAAAGATGTAGTTAACCATGTATGGGACTGCACAAAGT
>JAXJJE010000147.1:0-21607 GCA_036298405.1 Acutalibacteraceae bacterium | reverse complement strand
ATTATATTGTGAATAAAAATTCAGACAAATTATTTGTTACAAAGGTTTAATATAATCTTACCTGATTTTTCACCTGAAATTTATGGTCGTCTGATAACAAATATGTTAACCCCTCAATTATACCTATAATTGAGGGAATCGAAGTCCAGAATAAAAGGAGATAAATAACACCCATAATGTTTTTACCTAAATAAAATTTATGAATACCAAAGCCACCCGTAAAAATACCTAACAAACCAGCAACAACCTTATTTTTTATAGGCCACTGTGGATCTATATCATCGTATCGTGTTGAATATGTCTGAGGATAATAAGATTGTTGGTGTTGTGGTTGTGGATAGTGCGAATCAGAGTAGTTTGGTTGATATCGTGACTGTGTATATTCAGAATCAGAGTAGCTTTGCTGATAGTGTGATTGTGGATATTTATAATCAGAATAGTTGTTATAATACTGTGAGTCAGGGTAGTTTTGTTGATATTGAGATTGTGAATACTGTGAATCAAAATATGATTGGTTATATTTTGATTCAGAAGCTTTTTGATTTTGAGGTAGCTTTTCACCACAATAACGACATTCTGTATCATAAGAAGTTATAGGTGCACCACACTGAGGGCAGTTTAGATTATACATAATAGGAACCTCCTAAAATAGCTTATTTATAGCCATAAGAAAAACTCAAAAAAGATAAATACTAGAGTTTTTCTTATTATTTAAAATGTTAATCAATATAAAATATAGAAACATTGCTTTGCTAGCTGTTGTTTTTGCAAATGTCATCATTAATTTTTATTATTCTGTTCGTTGCTTTAAACCGATAATTGAATATTTTCTATCTTGATTATAAGCTTTTTAATTAGGGCTAGCTTTGCGATATTTTACTTTATTTTTTTGAGTTATTTTCTGTTTTGATATTTTTTTATTGATTTAGCTTGCTTGTTTTGCTCATAACTAAGCTTATTATTTTTAGTGATAAAATAATAAGCTATTAAATGTATATAATAATCTATTCAATAATCAATGAGCAGATACACTCAACGTGATTGGTGTGAGGGAACATATCAACAGGCTGAATTTCCTCTACCTTATAGCCTCTTTCTGATAAAAACATTATATCTCTTTGCTGGCTTGTTGGGTTACAGCTGATGTATACTATTTTTGTTGGCTTTATTTTTGCAACAGCATTTAAGAAAACTCTGTTACAGCCTACACGTGGTGGGTCAACAAACAGTACATCTGGTGGTGCAACCTCGTCCTGTGTTAGCTTGTCTAAAAAGCTTCCTGCATCCTCTGTGAAGAAGCTTATATTTTTACGCTTGTTTAAATCAGCATTTTCCTTTGCGTCTTTAATTGCTTGAGCATTAAGCTCTATACCTATTACCTGCTTTGCATATTTTGAGGCAATCATACCAATTGTACCTGTACCACAGTAAGCGTCAAGTACAACCTCGGTGCCAGTAAGCTGTGCCATTTCTATTGCTTTGTTGTATAGCTTTTCTGTTTGTACAGAATTAACCTGATAGAATGAGCGTGGAGAAATATTAAATTTTAAACCACATAGCACATCCTGAATTTTACCCTTGCCATATAAAACAATCTCTTTGCTACCAAGCATCATTTTATTAGGAGTAGTGTTTATATTTTGTACAATGGTTGTTATTTTAGGGTATAGCTTTAAAAGCTCTTTGATAAATTCATCTTTCTTAGGGAATTTTTCGTAGGCTGTTACAATCACAAGCATTGTTTCGCCAGTATTATGTGATGTGCGTACAAGTGTGTTTTTTAGAAATCCATCACCAGTTTTAGGATTATAGATTTTTATATTAAGTCGTTTTACTACAGTTTTTACTGCTATAGCTATTCTGTCAGCTTTTTTATTATTAAGTAAACAGCTTTCTACTGCAACAATACCATTTGTAGCTGACTGATATACACCACTTACAATTTTTCCACTTTTAGCCTCACGAAATAGTGTTTGCACCTTATTTCTGTAATGATATGGATTTTCCATACCAATTATTCTATTCACCTTTGCGAAGCGATTCATTAGTCGTTCAACCTTAATCTGTTTCCATTTAAGCTGTTGCTCATATGTCATATTTAGTAGCTGACAACCACTACATTTTTTATAAACATTACATTCTTGTGTTTGCATAATAATTCTCTTTCTAAAAAATTTATTCTATTGTTGTAAAGGTAGCAGGCTCTGTAGGAGCCTCTGTTGCCTCTGGTGTAGTATTCGCTGTATTTTGCGATGTTATTATACTTGTGTTAACATTTGAAAAAGCTGTGGTAGTAAATAGCTTTTCTATAGTTTCTTTATCGGCAACACCATCTCGTCTGTTAAGCTCGTTGTTAATCTGGAAGCTCTTTACAGCGTCAGCAGTTGACTGACCAAAATAGCCTGTTGGTGCTATTTTGATGTAGCCCAAATCCTTTAGTCTTTGCTGTATAGCAAGAACATTGCTGTCTTCCTCGTCTAATGTATACGAAATACCATCGAATATTTCAATACCATAATCAGCAGAAATGCTTTTACCCTTTTTATCACTATTATCTTTAATAGCCTTAGAAATATAAGCAACACCACTTGCTGATAGCTTGCCTTGTCTTGTTAAATATTCACTAGGAATTTCTATAACTCTGTTTTTATTAACAACATTAGTGTTTTTGAAAATATCACTTTGCAGTATCTGTTGCTTTAAGCCTTTTTCACAGAAAATATAAAAAGCAAAGCCTTGCTGTTTATCTACAGCTGTGATTTTTGAAAAAGGTAGCTTACCGTTTGTATCCAGCTCAGTTGCAATATTCTGAACACCTGCATAGCTTAAAATATCATTTTCATACATATCGTTTGTAACTGAAAGAACATTATCTATACTATAAATATAACAGCCCTTAACAATTTTTTCGCTCTTATTATTCTCTAAAAGCTCAATAACTGAGTTTGCATAGGCTTCGCCTAATTTATTGCCGTCTATATTACCACTCATAATGGTACAGATATTAGAATAAAGAATATCAATATTATCAATACTTGTAGCAGGTGCTATTCTTAAAACAAGTGCATCACCTTTTTTTAAATCCTTATAATCCTCATAAGAAATTTCAGGAGAAGCAAATATAATATCAGCATCAGCATTTGCTGTTATATCGGTGCGTGGATTAATGTCAGAGCCATATTTTGGTACATTTGCAAGCTCTGCCTGAGTGCAATCTGTAGAGCAACCAACTATTTTGTCGGTATATCCACAGGTAACAAGTATATCAGCTACATTATCGTCAAGGACAAGAATTTTTTTAGGTTGTGATGATATTTTTTCTCTACCTACTATTACCGGATATGCAGTAGTTTTGTTATTAGTAGAAATTTTATCTGAAATCTGGTTAGATAAAGATGTAAAATCACAACCACTTGTAGCTGTTAGCATAGCTGCTGATAATGACAAAGCAATAAACTTTTTTAACATTTTACAACCTCCGTAAATTGAAGTATATATAATAATTTTAACTCTTTTTAAAGCTTTAGTCAATTTTTATGTGTAAGATAATATCTAATAAAATTTTTAAAAAATACGGTTTAAGTTATTGACAATTATAGGGTATATGTGCTAAAATAACTTTTGTAACGCTGGTGTGGCGGAATAGGCAGACGCAAGGGACTTAAAATCCCTCGGTGGCAACATCGTACCGGTTCAAGTCCGGTCACCAGCACCAAAAAGAGCAGTTTTTATAACTGCTCTTTTTTTTCGTTATTTATAACTGGGCTTTTTGTGTTAAGGTATTAGGAATATAAACTGTGTTTGTAAAATTTGCATTTATTCTTACTAATTTCTTATTTGTAATAAAGTTGATATGTAAAATATTGACAAATTAATTACTTATTCGCAATTTTCGTATAATAAATATTGATTGTGTAAAGTGAATGGTGTATAATAAAAAAATATTAGTGTCAAATTTGATAGATAACACAATTAAAATTGAAATTACCAAGATTTTTTTGCGTTTGTTTTATGTACAGTTTTCTGGAAATTATTATGATATAGAATGAATGATTAAATGCAGAGGGGAAAATGTATGAAATCAATTTTAAAAAAAGATAAAAAGGAGCTATATTTTAATATTGCCGTTTTTATTTTTGTTTCTGTTATAAACCTGATTTTAATTCTAAATCACGAAATGTGGGAGGATGAGGTACAAGCTTGGTTGATTGCAAGAGATTGTACACCAGTATCGGTTTTTGATATTACGTCCTTAGAAGGTCATCCTGCACTATGGTATTTTATTTTGATGCCGTTAGCAAAGCTTAATTTTCCTGCGATAACACTATATTTTATTAGTTATACTATAATGGAATTAACGTTATTTACAGTGCTGTTTTTATCACCTTTCAATATCCTTCTTAAATTGATTATTTCCCTTTCTCCAATGTTTATATATACTTATTCTGCTATTTCAAGAAGCTATTGTGTTTGTGCTCTTCTTATAGTGTTGATTGCCTTATTCTACAAGAATAAGGATAAGAGGCCGGTATTTTATGGTGTTTTATTAGCATTGCTTTTGCAAACACATATAATTATGGCAGGTATGTCGTTTATAATATGTGTTGTTTGGTTATTTGAAACTATTATTTTAATAAAGAATAAAAACGAGGCTTTCAAAAAAAATATTTTAGGTATGAGCATACCTTTATTTAGTGCTTTATTCCTTCTGTTTGAATTGAGAAGTGTATTTTCAGCAGATTATGTCGGAACAAGTTCAAGCGTTACCACAAGCTCTAATAAGATTTTCTTTATGCTGGGCTTTTGTTTAGTATATGCTGTGATAATGCTTGTTATATTCAAGGTTGTAAAGAATAAAGATTTATATAAATTAATTTTGATTGCTTCTTTTACTGTGTTTTATCAGATAATGATATATGTATTTATATATGGTTGCAATACAAGCCGACTGATTATATTTGCATATATATTTATATTTTTTATTTGGAACTATTTCTTGATAGACAACAAGGAGTCCAGAATACGACTAGTCAAAATTGCTTCTGTTATTGCAATTCTAGGTTTTTCTGTGCTACTTTCAACTAAAGTATATGTTAGAGCAGCTGTGGATTTAAAAATTCCTTATACCGATTGCAAAAATGCAGCAAAATTTATTAAAGAAAATATAGATCCGTCTGAGCCTATAATAGTAAATACATACGCAGAATGTATGAATGTTGCTGCATATCTGGACAACAACCAGCTTTACGATCCTTTTGAAAAAAAGGAATTATCATTTATTAAAAGAGAAAAAAATGAATCAAGAGTTAAATGGTTAAAAAAAGATGAATTTATTGATATAGCAAAATCTCAAAGAACGAATGAGGATTATGTATATATGCTTATTTCATCTATAAGCAGAGTTGATGATATAGATGAGATTATTGAAAATTCTGAAATTCTATACGATTCAACAGATAAAGAAACTATGATAGGTGAAACATTTATTGTTTTAAAATATAATTTTAATGAGTAAGGAAGAGGTATGAGATGAAAAAAGTATTAATAATTGGAGCAGGTCCTGCAGGTCTTACAGCAGCTTATGAACTATTAGATAAATCAAAGGATTATGAAGTAATAGTTTTTGAAGAGAGTGATTGCTTTGGTGGTATATCAAGAACTGTTAACTACAAGGGTAACCGTATGGATATGGGTGGACACCGTTTCTTCTCAAAGGTACCAGAGGTAAATGAATGGTGGGAGAAAATGCTACCAACACAGGGTGCAATGCCTTATGATGACATTGTGCTAAATAGAACATCTACCATTGTTGCTGGTGGTCCAGACCCAGAAAAGGCTGACAGAGTTATGCTTAGAAGAAACAGACTTTCAAGAATCTTCTTTAACTCAAAGTTTTTTGATTATCCTGTTTCACTTAAATTTGAGACTATTAAAAATATGGGCTTTGGCACAACAATAGTTGTTGGCTTTAGCTATTTAAAAACTCTATTCCACAAAAGAGAAGAAAAATCTTTGGAGGACTTCTACATCAATCGTTTTGGTAAGAAGCTATATTCAATGTTCTTCGAAAATTATACAGAAAACCTTTGGGGTAGACATCCAAGCGAGATTTCTCCAGAATGGGGTGCACAGCGTGTAAAGGGTCTGTCTATTAAGGCTGTATTAAAGGATATCTTCGGAAAAATCTTTAACAAGAAAAACCGTAAGGTAGAAACCTCACTGATTGAGGAATTTGCTTATCCAAAGCTTGGTCCAGGTCAGCTATGGGAATTAACTGCATCTGACTTTGAAAAAATGGGTGGTAAAATCATCAAGAATGCTAAGGTTGTTAATGTTATAAAGGATAGCAACAATGTAGCAACAGGTCTTGTTTACGAAAAGGACGGACAGCAGATTACTGTTGAGGGTGACTATATTATCTCATCTATGCCTGTTAAGGATTTGGTAATGGGTATGAATGATGTACCTAAGCAGTATGTAGAAATTGCAGAGGGTCTTCCATACCGTGATTATATGACAGTTGGTGTATTGATTCCTCACCTGAAGCTAGAGAACAAAACAAAGACAAAAACAATTGGCGATATTGTTCCTGATAACTGGGTTTATGTTCATGACAGAAATGTAAAAATGGGTCGTTTTCAGATTTACAACAACTGGTCACCTTATATGGTTAAGGATATTGAGCACAATATTTGGATTGGCTTGGAGTATTTCTGCGACGAGGGCGACGAGATGTGGTCTATGACTAACGAGCAGTTCGCTCAGATGGCTATAAAAGAAATGGTTACAATGGGCTTAATTAACAATGTGGATGAGGTATTGGATTCTCATGTTGAGCGTGTTAAGAAGGCTTATCCAGCTTATTTTGATACATACGAGCATATGGATGATCTAAGAGATTATCTGAACACAATACCTAACCTATTCTGCGTTGGTAGAAACGGTCAGCACCGTTATAATAACATAGACCATAGTATGTGTACTTCATTCGAAACAGTTAAAAACATTCTTGAGAACAGAACAAATAAAGATAATATTTGGAATGTAAATACTGAGAAGGAATACCACGAAGCAAAGCAGGAAAACTAAAATGAAAGAATTTTTTACATTATTAATAAAGTTTGATTTAAAAGGAATATTCATAACACCAACAAAAAACGGATTTTTACAATTCTTTCGTTACGTATTTGTAGGTGGTATAGCAACAGTAGTTGATTTAGGTGTTCTGTTTGTATTAACAGACTTTGCTAACATTTATCATCTGATATCAGCAATTATCGCTTTTGTTGCAGGCTTAATAACAAATTTCTTCCTTTCAAAGCTTTTAGTGTTCAAATCAAATGAAGCACGTGTAAATGCTTTTATGGAATTTGTTACTTATGCTATTATAGGTGTAATCGGATTGGGCATTACCGAATTGATAATGTTTATTTTAACCGATTGCAACAATCTTCACTATATGTTGTCAAAGATAATTGCAACAATGATTGTATTGGCATGGAATTATATTGCACGTAAGATGATTATTTATAAAAAATAAAATTGGGTGGTGACTGCAAAGGGACTTAAAATCCCTCAGTAGTCAATACTGTACGGGTTCAAGTTCAGTCACTGGCACTAAGAGGTGCAGTTTGTAAAAACTGCTCTTTTTTTTTGCGTTTCAGAGACTTAATATAACATTTGGGAGGGTATAGGTAAAATGACGGAATTGTATAAGCTACCAGACTATATTGAATCGGAGCTATTAAAAGAAAAGTTTATGGAATTTTTAGGTTGTTATAGTAATAATACCACTAAAGATAATATTAATTATGCATTGAATGAATTATCAGAATTATAAGACAGACAATGGAATACATATGAAAATTTAGACACTGAGCTAAAGACTTGTATTGAGAAGTATATACTTTCAGTAATTGATTTAGAAGACGAAGAGATTATGGATTCTATATTATGTATTATTCCAAGAATAGGTCTGGATAGCTGATATAAAAAATATATAATCAAAAAGAGAATATAGCTAATAAAAATGTAGTAGAGAATACTATTAAGTCAGAAATTGAGTATGGTAAAAACGTAGACAATCCATATTCTGATATGTAAAGACAAAAAAGAGGTTTAATGATTTATGAAAAGTAAAATATTAAAGATTATATTTATTCTATCATTTATACCATATATTTTTACAGTGTGTGGTGTTATATTCAGTATATTTGGAGATGGTATAGTAACAAAACAGTTGTTAAGATTGCTAGAAGATATTTTTGAAAGCTTTTTAGTAATACCGATTATTCCTGCGTGTTTAACCTTTCAGATGTGTTACATATTCAGAAACAAGCGTAAAGCTATGTTTATATGCTCATTTATTCCTTGTGCATTTGCATTGTTAGTAATTTTGAAGTATATGTTTTTTGGCATTAATATTTTAGGCGATACTATGTATTATGGTTTAGACGCTTTAAGTGTTGGTTTGTTTGGTATCTTTATTTACTATGTTGTGTTTTTTCCAATTTTACCAATATGCTTAATATTACAAATAGTTCTAATAATAAAAAATAAAAATCAACTTCAAAATAATTGATAAAAAGCTAGTGTAACTGTATTACAGTTTGCACTAGCTCTTTTATTATAATCTTATTCACACTCTTGTGTAGAAATATGCTATAATATATCAAAAGAGGTGGATTATATGAAATTATACGAGATGATTCTTAAGGAACAAGAAAAGAATACATACAAGAAATTTCACGTGCTTAATATTAGCAATGAAATATGGCTTGCGTTTATAAGAGAAATGAGAAAGTGGAAAGCTAGCGACATTTATGCTATATCGTTTTTTATAGATTACGACATAGATATGCAGTCACAGCTACTTTTACACTTTGGTTATAATACAGAATCACAATATAAAAAAGAGCTTTGTAACGATATAGATTCAGAAACTATACGCTGGAATTATAATTTTTGGCTTCAAAATGAAACCTTTTGCTTTGGTGAGGATGAATATACAGATGGTATGATAAGCGAATGGCTAAAGCAACAAAAAATTCGTGAATTTGAAGCTGTTGATATGTTTGTTGATAATGTAGTTGAAGCAGTGCGTGAAATACATAAAAGTGGTGTAATAAAAGAGCAGTTTGGTGTGGAGCTACCTATAATTATCCACACCAGAAACTACCACGAGAATATTGCAAATATTAATATAAAAGCCAATAAAGAATATTTAGATAATGCTTTTATAGATTATTGCTGTAGAAATTTTAAGGAATAATTTATACTTGAATATCAACGTTATATTCTTTAAACCAATAATCAATCTGTATAAGATAAGCTAAAATTTGTGGTGCGTTCATAAGCTGACCATACCACGGTGACGATATTCTGCCTGGGTTTTCTATAATATTATTAATAGCGTTTACATCTAAAAACTGCATTATAGCACTGTTTTCAGACATAAGCTTTTTCATTGCTTTAGCACAGAGATTAAAATATACAGGGTTGTGAGTTTTTGGGTAAGGGCTTTTCTTTCTGAATATAATTTCATCTGGAAGAATCCCCTGCATAGCTGTTCTTATAATGCCCTTTTCTCTGCCGTTTAAAGCTTTTAGCGACCATGGCATATTATAGGCATACTCAACCAGACGATAATCACAGAATGGTACTCTTACCTCAAGACCATTATACATACTACATCTGTCCTTACGGTCAAGAAGTCCTTGCATAAACCAGTTGAAATTAAGCACAAACATTTCTTTCATTCGTGCCTCTAGCTTGCTTTCGTTTGGTAGCTTATCAACTGTGTTTATAGTTGATAAATATTTCTCATGCACATATTCCTCACCCTTTGGCAGTAATCCCTTTTTCAACACCTCTCTGCGAATATCTAAGCTTCGTGACCATGGGAAGGTATCTTCAAACAGTATTTTTTCGTTATGATACCATGGGTATCCACCAAAAAGCTCATCGGCACATTCACCTGATAATGCAACGGTAAAGTCTTTTCTTACCTCTTTGCAAAATAGTATAAGTGACGAGTCAACGTCTGTCATTGCAGGTAAATCTCTTGCTCTTACTGCGTCAAACAAGGCTGTAAATAAATCTTCGTTTGAGATAACTACATTTCTATGATTAGTATGAGCAAAGCTACTCATAAGCTTTATATATTCGCTGTCTGAATTTGGTTGGAATAAATTTTTAGTGAAATACTTCTCGTTATCCTTATAATCAACAGAATAGGTTGTGAGTGTACCTTTATTATTTTCTGCAAAGTAATCTGATGAAATTTTGCTTATTATACTTGAATCAAGTCCACCTGATAAAAATGTACATAGTGGTACATCAGAAACAAGCTGTCTTGTAACAGCGTCCTTAAGTAGCCAGCGTGTGTGCTCTATGGTTTCTGTTTTGTTGTGTGGATGAGGTCTTGCACGGAGCTTAAAATATTTTCTCTTTTTAAACACACCATTTCGGTATGTTCCACATTCACCAGGAAGAAGCTCGTAAACATTTTTGAATACACCCTTACCACCACTTCTGCCAGGTCCTATAAAGAAAATATCCATCAAGCCCTCTTCGTCTACCTGTGGCTTTAATATAGGGCAAGCAAGCATAGCTTTGATTTCTGACGCAAAGATAAAGCCGTTATTATATTGGTAATAGAAAAAAGGCTTTACACCTATTCTATCTCTTGCAACAAAAAGCTTTTTGTTGTCATGGTCATATATAGCAAAGGCGAAAATTCCGTTTAGCTTTTCAATGCAATTTTCTCCCCAATGAAGATATGCAGTAAGAAGCACCTCGGTGTCGGAGTTTGATGTGAATTGATAGCCAAGCTTTTCAAGCTGAGTGCGTAGCTCTGCTGTATTATAAAGCTCACCATTGTAGACTATAGTACATTTTACAAGTCTACCTTGCTTGGTCATTGGCTGTAAACCACCACTTGGGTCTATTACAGATAGTCGTCTGTGCATAAGACATACATTTTTTTCGTTACTGAAAAATACTCCCTGCTGGTCTGGACCTCTGCGTTTTAATGAATTTATCATATTTTCAATAACTGGTCGCTTTTCGGTAAGATTCTCGTAAAAATCTAACCACCCGGCTATTCCACACATAAACAAAAACTCCTTTCAAAACACTTGCTGTATTTATTATATTCAGTAAGTGTCTTTTTGGTTCGTGCCTATAAATGGAAATACACCACGTTGTGCTGTTTACGCACAATGTGGTGTGAATTTATTTTATAAAAAGTAATATTTATCTTTATTAAAGCATATAGTTTAAAGAAAGAATTTATAAATTGCAAAAAGAAAGGGAGATAAATATGAATGAACATTATCCATTTGAATTACCACCACTAAGCTATAATTATTACGACCTTGAACCATACATAGATGGTGATATAATAAAAACGCATCATGCAGTGCTTATGCAAAACTATGTTGATAAGCTTAATGAGGTGCTTTCTAATTTTCCACAATATCAAACTTGGAGTTTAAAGGCACTTGTTGCGTACGCAGATACATTTCCACCAGCTTTGCGTAAAAGCATAAAAACCTATGGTGGAGGAGTTTATAACCACTACATTTACTTTAATAGTATGACACCTGGTGGCAGAATGCCAACACCTAAGCTTATGTCGCAAATTAAAGACAGCTTTGGTAGCTTTGAAAATCTGAAAACCTCACTTATAGAAAACACCATGGCTAATTTTGGATGTGGCTATACATGGCTTGTTTGTAACAAGGGCTGTAAGCTACAGATAATTAACACACAAAAGCAAAATACTCCACCACTTACCTTGGTTGACCCTATTGTAACAATAGACCTTTGGGAACACGCTTATTTTGGTCAGTATATAAATAACCGAAATCAATATGTGCTTAATTGGTTACAGGTAGCAGACTGGAGTAAGGTTTGCGAATATATAGCGTGTCATGCCTTTATGGATGATTAACAATAACTAATACACCACCATTGTGTACAGTAACAGTTGAGGTATCAGCAGTTGCAATATTGCTTGTACCAATAGGAAAATCGGCTGTCATTGTTAAATTATCGGCAGGGTATTTAAAGCCCTCAAGAGTAACAGTTGCTTGGCTACAACCAAAAGGAAATACCGAAACTGTGCAACCATTACAATTAAGAGCGAGTGTGCTTTCGGTATAGAATATACTTGTTTTAATATCTTTAAGCACAGCTGTGCAGTTGTGGCTGTAAGCAAATTTTAAAAGTGATAGATTTGCGTAAAGGTGGTCTGCTCTGCTCCCTGTTGCACTAAACAGAACAAAATTTGTATATCCATTAGAAATTCCATACTTAATGCAATAAATACTGTCTGTGTCGTCTTTCTCCACAGGCAGTATTATTTTTTTTATATTATTCTCAACAACAGTAGTAGAGGAATCAAAATCACCTATAACTATGCTAGGTGTGATATCTGCTTTAACAGCAATGTCATATCCACCATCAGCACAGATTATATAGTCGTCTTTATTAATCTGTGATTTTATAAATTCAGGCTGATTATATGGAGAAGCACAAATTATTACACATCTGCTCATCTTCTTTGCCACTCCTTAATGTCCTTTACCTCGTTGTACATTTCTACATAGCTGGTGTGACGGGATTTATTTATTTCTCCGTCCTTTACAGCCTGCAAAACAGCACAGCCCTTTTCGCAGGTGTGTGAGCAGGAGGAGAATTTACACATTGTTATATATTCTTCAAATTCTGGGAAGCAATTTGCTAAATCCTCTTTATTTATAAGCTCGTATCGTTCAAGGTCTACGGTGGAAAATCCAGGTGTATCGGCTACATAGCCACCGTCAGTTTTATAAAGCTCTACACTACGGGTGGTGTGTCTGCCTCTGCCAAGCTTTTTGCTTATATCACCGGTTGCAATGTTTAAATCTGGGAAAAGATAATTAATAAGTGATGACTTACCAACACCAGAATTACCAGTAAACGCAACAATGCTGTCTTTAAGTAGCTCTCTTACCTTGTTAGCACCCTCACCTGTAACAGATGAAAAGACAATTGTCTTAATTCCAGATTTTTCATATATTTTTATAAGCTCATCAGCAGACTGTAAATCAGATTTAGAAAAAACTATTACTGGCTCTATATTTTTATTTACAGCTGTTGCAGTCATTTTGTCTATTATAAAAGGGTTAGGTGTAGGCTCGCATACCGAAGAAACAATAATAAGCTTATCTAAGTTTGCAACAGCAGGACGAACTATTTTATTTTTTCGAGGAAGAATATTATCAATAGAGGCATAGCCTTCTTTTGGTATAGTTATTTCTACTCTATCACCAACTACAGGAGAAAGTCCCTTTTTTCTGAAAACTCCTCTTGCCTTACATTCTATAATTTCGTTTTCTGCTTCTACATAATAAAAGCCACCTAAAAGTCTTATTATAATTCCTTGCTTGTCAGCCATACTGCTTACCGTCCTTGTATTTATGATGATATTGATTTTACCATATTTTACGAAAAATTCAAAGAATTATTATGACTAAATTATTTTATGAATAATCATCTTAAAAAAACACAATCTAACAAAAAGGAGTGTGCTTTTATGGAACAAACAGTAGCGTTTTATGATACAAAGCCTTATGATAAGGTGTGGTTTAACAGCTTGCCACATAACGGAATAAAATTCAAATTTTTTGAGCCTAAGCTAAACAGCGAAACTGCAAAGCTTGCGTATGGCTGTAGTGCAGTTGTAGCCTTTGTAAATGATGATATAAATGCAGAAACGATAGACAAGCTTTATCAGCTTGGTGTAAAGGCTATAGCAATGAGATGTGCTGGCTATAACAATATAGATTTTAAAGAAGCCTACAATAGGCTTTCTGTAATGCGTGTTCCTGGTTATTCCCCTAATGCTGTAGCAGAATATACAATGGCTCTTTTACTCGCACTTAACAGAAAAATTCACAAGGCATATAACAGAACAAGAGATTATAATTTTTCTCTTGCAGGCTTAACAGGCTTTGACCTGAAAGGCAAAACAGTGGGGGTAATAGGCACTGGTAAAATAGGCAGAGAGTTTATAGATATATGTAATGGTTTTAAAATGAATGTATTAGCCTATGATGTATACCCAATGCAAAACAGCAACATTAATTATACCAGCCTAGACACAATTTTTAATGAATGTCATATTATATCTTTACACTGTCCACTTACCAAAGAAAGTCATCATCTTATTAATGAAGAAAAAATAGAGAAAATGCGTGATGGTGTTATTTTGCTTAATACCTCAAGAGGTGCAATTATCGAGAGTCAAGCATTGCTAAAGGGTTTAAAAAACAAAAAAATAGGTGGTGCAGGGCTTGATGTGTACGAGGAAGAAAGTAGCTTTTTCTACGAGGATTTTTCTGGTGAAATTATTAATGACGACACGTTGTCGCTACTTGTATCTATGCCAAATGTTATAGTAACCTCACACCAAGCCTTTTAACTGACGAAGCCTTAAAAAATATAGCACAGACAACTATAGAAAATTTGCAGGCTTATTTTAATGATAAGCCACTTATAAACGAGATTTGCTACCATTGTGAAACTGGTGAGGTAACCACTGACTGTGACAAAAAGAAAAACGGAAGATGTTTTTAACAGAGTTTAGTACAAAAAAGCTTTACAGCAATAAAAAACCACCCGTAATCTACGAGTGGTAAAATTTTATTTATTAATTTTATATAATACGTGATTAAGCTTTGTTTGGTGTGTGCTCTTTAAAAGCAAAGAATCTTTGACCAATATAATTAAATGCAACAAACAAGCAAGAGCCTGTAATCATAGAGGCGTTACCGGCAAAGGTTTCTACACTCCAACCAAACATTGTAATTGAGTTTGTAATGCATATCCATTCAACAAGAGGCAGAGCGATAACATTTGCAAGTGTAAAGCAGATTGCAATATTAAGTGCAAATCGTAAAACTGGCTTCCAGCCCTTTTCTTTATTTTTGAATGTGAAATATTTATTTAAAAAGTAGCTTACAACACTGCCCACAACCATTCCGATTATAGATGATAGCCATACACCTGTGTGGAATAGGTTAAAAAGAAGAAATTTAAGACCCTCACCAACTAGAGTATTTAAAAGTCCTACCAGAATAAATTTCCAGAATTTTATATCAAAAAACTGTTTAATAAAGTTTATCATTTATTTACTCCTATTATTCAAAGTAGCTTAAATCATACTCTACTTTTTCTGGCTCTTCGTTTTCAGATTCATCAGAGTTATCGTCATCTTTTTTGTTAGAGTTTTTTTCGATAGTCTCTTTTACGCTGTTTGTTATTTCTTTTGCTGTTTCTGCTTTTTTTGATTTATTATTTTTGTTATCTTTTTTATCAGCTTCTTTTTCGTCCTCTGTGTCAGCTTCGTTGTCAGTGGTATCTTTGTTGATATTAGTATCCTTTACAAGGTATATAGGTCTGCGTTTGCTCTCCATATATATTCTGCTTATATACTCGCCAAGAATACCTATAGAAAGCTCTATAATACCACCCATAAATAGAGTAGCAGACAGAGTTGTGAAGTAACCCTTAACCTCAATACCGAAAACAAGTGTTTGGATTAATGTTGCTAAAATATAAATAAATGCAACAAATGAAATAAAAAAGCCAACTGCAGATAGTATTCTTAAAGGTGCAATCGAGAAAGAAGCAAAGCCGTCTATAGCATATTTAAACAACCCCCAGAAGCTCCACTTTGTAGTGCCTATTGTTCTTTCTACATTCTTATAAGGTATCCACTTTGTTTCAAAGCCTACCCAGCTGAACAGACCCTTGGAAAATCTTTGAACCTCCCCTAAAGAAACTACAGCGTCAACCATCTGACGGCTCATCATTCTGTAGTCAACAGCACCGTAAGGCATTTTTACCTCTGATATTTTGTTGCTTATTTTGTAGAAATTCTGTGAGAACCAGCTACGGATTTTAGACTCTCCCTCACGAGAAGAACGTCTGGCTGCACAGCAGTCATAGCCCTCGTCCATTGCTTTACACATATCAACAAGCATTTTTGGTGGGTGCTGTAAATCGGCATCCATTACAACTACATAATCTCCAGTAGAGTTTTTCAGACCAGCATACATAGCTGATTCTTTACCGAAATTACGTGAAAAAGAAATATATTTTACATTCTTGTATTGCTTAGCAAGCTTTTTCATAACACCATAGGTGTTATCTTTACTGCCGTCATTTACAAGAATAAAAGTAAAGCTGTAATCCTTGATTTTTTCTATTACTTTTGTTGTTTCGCTAACAAATACAGATAAACCTTCTTCTTCGTTATAGCAAGGTACAACTAAATCAACTGTTTTCATAATCCTTACCATCCTATAAATAATATTTACTTAATTATATCAAATATTTAGTTTGAATAAAAGTCTTATTTGCAAAAAATTAGATAAATAAAAAATAAAAGTTGAACATCAAACTTTTTAACATATTAAACAATAAAAATAATAAAATGTGTAATGCTTGTTACAAATGACAAAAAATGCAAGTTGAGTAAATAAAACTTGCATTTTGTTTTTGTTTGTATTACAATAATTAACATAGATAAAATTTAATTATGGGGGATTACAGAATGAATTATTTATCAGCTTCTAAAAATGAATTAAAAACAGAGCTTGAAAAAATGCAGGCTGAATATAAAAAATACCAAGAGATGAACCTAAACCTAGATATGTCAAGAGGTAAGCCTGGTAGCAGTCAGCTTGATTTATCAGAGGCTATGCTTACAGTGCTTTCTACAAAAGAGGATTGTAAGGCTGTAAACGGTTTAGATTGCAGAAACTATGGCGTGCTTGATGGTGTGCCAGAAATGAAAGAGATTTTTGCAAAGGTTCTTGGTGTAGACACAAACGAGATTATGGTTGGTGGTAACTCTAGCCTTAATATGATGTTTGATACTATTGCTACAATGATGACAGCTAATGTAAATGGTGGTACACCATGGGCTAAGCAGGATAATCTAAAGTGGCTATGTCCTGTACCTGGCTATGACAGACATTTTGGTATTACAGAGTATTTTGGTTTTGAAATGATTACAGTACCAATGACACCACAGGGTCCTGATATGGATGTTGTTGAAAAGCTGGTTAGCGAGGATAGCTCAATTAAGGGTATCTGGTGTGTGCCAAAGTATTCAAACCCACAGGGTGTAACATATTCAGACGAAACTGTAACTCGTTTTGCAAAGCTAAAGCCAGCTGCTGATGATTTCAGAATTATGTGGGATAACGCTTATGTAATTCACGATATTGCAGAGAAGGGTGATACTCTTCTTAATCTTATGGATGAGTGTAAAAAGTATGGTAACGAAGACCTACCAATTATGTTTACATCAACATCAAAAATTACATTCCCTGGTGCTGGTATAGCTTGTATGGCTACATCAGAGAAGAATATGAACTTCTTTAAGAAGAAGTATACAGCACAGACAATAGGCTACGATAAGCTTAATATGCTAAGACACGTTAAGTTCTTTGGTAGCTATGAGGGCTTGATGGAGCATATGCAGCTACATAGAGCAGTTCTTGAGCCACGCTTTAACGCTGTAATCGAAAAGCTTGAGGCTAACCTTGGTGGCTATGGTGTAGCTGAGTGGCTAAATCCTAAGGGTGGCTACTTTGTAAGCGTAGATGTGTATGAGGGCTGTGCAAAGAGAACAGTTCAGCTATGTAAAGAGGCTGGTGTTGTACTAACAGGTGCAGGTGCTACATTCCCATACGGCAACGACCCTAAGGACAGCAACATTCGTCTGGCTCCAACACTTCCACCAGTAGAAGAGCTTGAGCTTGCAATGGATTTATTCTGCGTTTGCACAAAGCTTGCTGCACTTGAAAAGCTTGCAAACTAATTATAGCAATTAATTAACCTAAATATAAAACGACCAATCTCGGTTATTATTTGAGATTGGTCGTTTTTGTTATTCTATGCTGTTTATAGTGACATCGGTTCTTGTAATCTGCTCTTTAAGCTGATTATATCTATATGAATTTATTATAAAGCTACTATTACCATCAAAGCTAAAGGCTATTGATTTACTATATGGATTTTGAGCTTTATATTCTGTAATTATAATGCTTGCGTTACAATCCTTTAGAGTTTTAAAGGTTGTTAAAAACCCCATACCAGTACCACCAGTGTCTTTATGTGTAGTAACAGATTGTAAACCAAGCTTTTGTAGGGTATCTATAGAAAACTCACAGCCATTATCCTTAATCGTGATTTCGTATATTCCGTTACGCATAGCAAAGTTAAGTGATATATTACCATTGGCTATATCAGATGAGATTATAGATATAATAGCATCCTTTAAATGGTCGCAAAGAAGTGTTTGTAAATTAGTTTGAGAAATAAGCTTGTTTACAATATATGTAGGCTTGCATTGTATGGTAACATCAAAATTAATTTTATGAGATATACAGCTTGTAAGCACGGTGCTGAGTGTACCATCTATAATCGCAATATCTGTGGCAGGTAATAGCTTGCTGCTGAGTTGCTCCTCCAAAACCAATTCAGAGCGTTCATTGAGCATCGTAAGTATTTCACGCAATAGCTTGCTTGTATTATTTTCGTTGCTGTTTAAATGCTTAGTTATAGTATGATTAAGAGTTGTTACTAAATGATTATCTCTATGTACAATTTTTGCAAGTGCAGTATTTGAGCTTGTAAGGTTGTCTATTTCCTCTTCCTTTTGCTTGAGCTCTGTCTTGTATTTTTCTAGCTCTTTTTTATTAAGCTTATCTAAATATTTTTGGTTAATGCTTCTTTTTATCCACATAAATATACCAGTAAATAGAATTAGCAGTGCCAGAAAAAACGGAGGAAGCATTGATTGTGATATATAATTCTTGTTATTTAAAATTATAGTGATAAATAATACTGCACTAGAAAATATTAATCCTATATCAGAATGATTTTTCTCCTTAAAAAATGAGAATCCGTTTTTAAAACGCTTTATTCTCATAAATAATATGCCAAGCAAAATTTGAATAACAGCTATTAATACACCCCACATTATATGTGTGTATGGAATATTTGAAAAAAAGCAGAGTATACCACATACGATAAATGAAAGCATTCTGAATATACTGGTTAAGCCCAGTGATACAATAGAAGCTGGCAGTGAAACAAAAACAGGTAAATCCTTATTGTTTACTAGCATAAGTGTAATACTTGCAAGAATTAATGCTAATATTTTTGAGTGATTGTTATAGCTGTATTCGGTAAGAATAATTATATATGATATTATAATTGTAAATAAAGATAAAGCTAAAAGTTTTTTCTTGGTTATTTTTATATTCAACCCTTTATAAAATATGTAAAATACAGAGATTAAAGTTGGTAGGTATACTAAAAACCGAGATAAATTAATTTGTTTTAACTGTGTTAATAGTTGTGAAAAATCCATAGGTTACTCCTGTATAAAGAAATGTACAGATATAGTATAGCATAAAGTATACATAAATAAAAATCTATTTAATAAAAAAGAACAGCCTAAAATTCTACGTATATGAATTTTAGGCTGTGGTATTTTTATCACGAAATTTTTTATAAATATGATAAATTTATTTTACCTTGTCAGCATAGTAGTATATAAATTCTGTTATAGTAGGAACACCCTTGCGAGGGTTTATGTAGGCTGTGTAGTGTTTTTCAAGTGTTTCTATGTCGGTGTTTTTCCAGGCGTGGTTAATAGCTGTTTGCATGGCTCTTTCTATGCTTGCTTCTGTTTTAGAATATTTTTTAGCCATTACAGCACTAATATGTGAAGTTCTACCCTTGCAGGTTAATTCTATTGCGTCACTCAGATAAACTCTACCCTTTAGCTTTGAGCTTATTCCTATTAAATTAAGCTCTGTGCTGATTTTATTTTTTACAGATACCTCATAATTTTGTTCAGCTTCATTTTGGTATGTGTCAGAATTATTGTTAACCAAATCTGTTTTTGATATTGAAGCTATAAAATCTAAAATCATATCAACAGAATAGTCCTGCTGATTTTTAGTTATGAGAAAATCAGCACCAACGCTTCTTACTATTTTATGAGTAATAGAGCTTATATTATTTGTTACTACCAATATAAAAGGCTTTCTTTTGAGGTCTAGCTTTTTAAGGCTTTTTAAAAGAGTAATACCATTGCCAAAACCATTATGTAGCTCAAGATCCAGAATTATAACATCAGGTAAAAATTCATCTATTAAGCTTAATGCTGTATTAGTGTTGTTTGTGGTATCAATTAAGAATAAATCGTCTTTTTGAGCAATTTTATTTTTATATTCTTTGCAGATTTCAATTTCGTCTTCTACAATCAGTATACTTAGCTTATGGTGCATACGAATCACTCCTTGAGGTAATTATACTATAAATCATAACTAAAACCAATAAAAACCAACAAAATACAACATTATTCACAACAAAAAGTAATGGTGTTTTTTTAATAACAGAACGATAATAAAATTGAAAATAAAACATATATAAATCTTTAATTTACCTTTTACTGTTGCGTTAGTTTAATAAACTAACGGTCAATTTTGTTTATTTTACTAACGCAATGGTTAGGATATATAATACTAAATATTGTATAAGGTTATGTAAGTTAAGTGCGAAAAGATAAAGCCGATGAGAAAATGCTCTCATCGGCTTTATCTATTTAAAATTTAGCTAGTATTAAAGTTTAAGAAGTACAAAGCTTTGTGCTTCTAGTGTAAGCTTGCTGTTGTTAACAGAGGCATTGCCAATTTGATATACAACCTCTTTTGTATCAAATGAGAAATCAATAGTTTTTGCTTCTGAACTTGGGTTTACACCTACAATAAAGCTACCTCTTTTATATACAAATGGATATTTATTACGCTCTGCATATATTACCTCAAAATCGCCATCAGGGCCAAGCTCTGCGTTATTTTCGTGACGGATTTTGATAATATTCTTTACTGTATGGAAGATAGAAGCAGGATCGTTTTCTTGATTTTCTACAGTTGGAGCATTTTCCTGACAGTCTACTGGTAGATATAGCTTATCAGCGTCAGCTGTTGAGAAGCCCATATTTTTACTGCTGTCCCACTGCATAGGAGTACGAGAGCCTGTTCTGCCAAAGCCACCCTCTTTACTTGTAAGCTCACCTTGGTAACGCATACCGATTTCGTCACCATAATACAAGAAAGGTACACCAGGTAGAGTAAATATAGTACAGAAAGCAAGTCTTCTTGCTGTGTCGTCAAGGTTTTTAGACATACGAGGGATATCATGATTACAGGTAAACATACTTATATATCCACAATCCTTAGTAGCCTTTAGGTTAGGAACAAATTCATCAGTAAATACTGTAACATCGCCCTTACCGTTTTTGCTGAAGAAGCTCATATCCTCGCCGTCTACATCGTAACGGAACAATGTGCTGTAGCCATTTCCTCTGTGGTCTAGATAGAAGTCCATATGGAAGCCACCTTTGTATAGTGAACGCACAGGATGACACCATTCAGAAACTAAAGCAGCCTCTGGATAGTCTTTGTCCATCATTTCACGGATACCCTACCAAATTCTTGCAGTTGCAACCTTTTCGTCATCGTTTTTAACT
>JAXJJE010000146.1:0-1321 GCA_036298405.1 Acutalibacteraceae bacterium | reverse complement strand
TTTAAAGAAGCCTTTTACATAGCAACATCAGGCAGACCAGGTCCTGTTCTTATAGATGTACCTATTGATATTCAGACAAATAAAATAGAAGAATTTGTATATCCAGAAAAGGCAGAGATTACAGGCTACAAGCCTTGTACAGAGGGTCATACAAAGCAGATTGAAAGAGCTGTAGAGCTTATTAAGTCAGCTTCAAGACCAATTATCTGTGCTGGTGGTGGTGTGTTGACATCTGGTGCAAAGCTAAAGCTTGTTGAATTTGCAACAAAAACTGGTATTCCTGTAGTTTCTACAATGATGGGTATTGGTGTAATGCCTACAGAGAATAAGCTATATCTTGGTATGCTTGGTTCACACGGTAAGGGTGTAGCTAACAGAGCTATACACGAGGCTGATGTGATTCTTATTTGTGGTGCAAGAGTAGGTGACAGAGCAGTTGCTGCTCCTGGTCAGCTTTCAGCTAATTCTAAAATTATCCACATTGATATTGACCCAGCTGAAATTGGTAAGAATGTATCAGTTACGGTACCTATTGTTGGTGATATGAATAATGTTATCAATAAGCTTTGTGATATTATCGGTGATTTCCATGTATCACAGGAGTGGGAGGATACAACCGACCGTTGGAAGAATGAGCTTTCCAGAACAGCTCCTACCTTCGAGGGCTGTGTAGAGCCTAGAAGCTTTATTGCTAAGCTTTCAGAGATGATGCCAAATAAGTCTATTCTTGTTGCCGATGTTGGTCAGAATCAGATCTGGTGTGCAAATAATTTCCAGATTAAGGAAGGTAGATTCTTAACAACAGGTGGTATGGGTACAATGGGTTACTCTGTGCCTGCTGCTATGGGTGCAAAGTTTGCAAGACCAGACAGACAGGTTGTTGCTGTATGTGGTGATGGTTCTTTCCAGATGGGTATGAACGAGCTAGGTACAATAGCACAGAATCACCTGAATGTAAAAATCATAATTATGCGTAATGATAGACTTGGTATGGTGCGTGAGCTACAGAAAAACCACTACAACGCTCATTATACTGCTACCTTCCTTGACGAGGAAACACCAAACTTTATGAAGATTGCAGAGGCTTACAATATAGAGTCAGCCTATGCTACATCTAACGAAGAAGCAGAAATGTATGCCGAGAAAATGGTGAATTCTGATAAGGCGTTCATATTAGTGTGTAAGGTAAGCCCTGACACACCATCTGTTTAATTAGATAGGAGGGCTTTGTTATGAAACATACTATTTTTATGCTTGTTGAAAATCAGGCTGGTGTTCTTAGTAAAATTACAGGTCTTTTTTCAAGACGAGGCTTTAATAT
>JAXJJE010000145.1:0-8886 GCA_036298405.1 Acutalibacteraceae bacterium | reverse complement strand
TAATTAACCTGCACCGACTTATTTAACAAGACGGTGCTTGCACATACCTGTTTTACCACACTCGTGGCACTTTAATCTGCGTTTGGTAAGCGTGTTGTACGATTTCATATACTCGCTCATAGTTGGTACAAAATGAGCCTTACAATGTGGGCATTCATAATAGCCAGCTTTAACCTCAAGCATAGCAGCTGCTGCAATTCCAAAGGCTCCTGTAATTAAAGCAAATATAAGTATAGCTATTCTCGCAATTGTTGGCATTGGTATATAGGCTGCTATTACACCAAGAGAACATTCGGCAATAATTGTAATTACAGCACATACTACAGACAGTATCATTCTCTTTTTGTTTTCTCGGTTTTCTTCAATCAAATTCATCATATTTTCCTCTGCTTTCTTTTTATATTCAGCCTCCGAAACTCTTTCGCCTGTGAGAAGGTCATTTACAGTTATTTCCAATACTTCACACAGTGGCATCATAAGAGAAATATCCGGAAGTCCTTTTCCACACTCCCACTTTGAAATAGTTTTATCACTAATCGAAAGTGCGTCGGCAAGCTGACGTTGTGTCATATTATGTTCTTTTCTTGTTTCGGCAATAAATCTTCCAATTTTAATCTGGTCCAACGGTTTTCCTCCTTTCTGCCATAATTATATATGATGAATTGCACTGATTTACACACACGAAGCGTAGAATTTGGTGTATCTACGCTTCGTAGATATGCTTTGGGTTATGTTTTTTTTGCTATTTGTTGTGTTATTTTACACAGCTTAACAGTTCTTCTGCTGATACACCAAATAGCTTTGCAAGTGCAAGCAAATTAGATGTACTTGGGTCTGATGTTCCGTTCTCCCATTTTGAAACTGCTTGTCTGCTTACACCAAGACTTTCAGCAACAAATTCCTGTGTCATTTTGCAATCTGTTCTGTACATCTTTATTGTTTCACCCAGTGACTTTTTAATCTCTGTTTTTTCTTTTCTTGTTTCGCTTGAACGAATATATCTTCTCAAAGCTTTAACAATAAGAATAAACAAATACACTGTTGCACCTACTACTGCAAGTAAGATTAACAATATAATCAAAGCTGGAACACTGCCTGATGTACTTGCTACTTCTGTAGTTTGGCTCATATTGCAACCTCCTTTCTTATTTGCTAGCCATATATTAGCATAAAAAATCGGTTGCAACCACCAATTATCACGCAACTTTAGGTTGATACACAGGAATTTGCAATTTTTTATACTAATTTCTACCTTAAAGAGGCAAAAAATTTAATGCATTTAAATATTTTCTGATATCACTTTACCACACACTTATTCTTTCTGACTCTGGCACATACATACCATCACCCTCTTTTACATTAAAGGTTGTATAGAATTCTTCTATTTGCTGTAGTGGTGTATTTACTCTATATTTTGCAAGTGAGTGTGTGTCATAATCTATTCTTGTCTTTTGAATCTCATCAGAGTATTTTTCTCTCCAGAGCTTAGCATAGTCTGTAAAGAACATTTCGTAATCTGGGTTATCCATATTGTTAAGCACCTCTACACAACACTGTATAGCAGTAAGGTCGGCTACATCTTCATTTTTTGTTTGTACTCCATTAAGTGTTAAACCGTCCTTTTTACCCTGTGCTTCCATAAATTTTCTCAGCTTTACGGTGTTATCTATAAAAGCATTTCTGTCTTCTGCACTCCACCAGCTTTTGTAGTTTCCGTTTTCATCATATTCACTACCTACAATATCAAGCGAATGTGAAATCTCATGTGCAACAATTGTGCCAATAGCACCCAGATTTTCCTCAAATGATTTCTCTCGGCTATAGTATGGCTCTTGTAGAATACCTGCTAAAATTATAATTGTATTACTACCAGGATTATAAAAGGCATTAATATCTAAAGTATCAAACAGCACCTTATCCTTTGTATATTCAGTGGATAAAAATTTATTTTGCTCTCTACGCTTATTAAGCAGACAATTTTCACAATTAGTAACATAGCTGTTGCTACTGCTTACTTCTGCATTTTTATAGCTGATAAGCGATTTAGGTGTTGCAATAATTTTAGTAATATTTTCAAGCTTACGCAAAGCCTTATCTTTAGCATTATCAGACAGATATGTTATATCGTTAACTCTGGTTTTATACACATCAATAACCTTGTCAGCAATTTTATTGATATTGTCGATATCTTCATCTGTGATATTTCTATCAAGATACGCACTAACCATTACATCTTTCATATAGTTATTAGCAACACTATAAAAATGCTCATTAACCTCTGACGTATTATCTGCCATATCAACTATCTGGCACACCACACAGGCTATAAAATACGCCTTAAGATTTTCGATATTTTCTTCTGTTAAAAGCTCATTATCGAGCAAAGCCAGATATTCATCTACACATACAATATATCTATAATCCTTGTCATAGCCAAGCGATGTAAGTATGCCAGAAAAATCAACACCATATATAATATCACTATTCGGACTATACATAGTCATATCAGTTTTGCTACCTATATCGAAAATCTGTGCAATATCAGCTTCTAACTCAACAGCTCTTTGTGATATATCCTCAGCTGTAGGCTCATCAAATAGTTTGCTCTTTATAAGCAAATCCTTTACAACTCTGGTATTCTCTGGTTTGTTATACCCACCTGCTCCAGATATAGTTTCTGAAATATTTCTTCCTATAATCGACCTTGGAACAAAAACTAACGCATAAGAGTTTTGGGTATTGGTCAATTCAAAATCAAATAAACTATTATATAACGACAACTTTTTGTCTGCATACAGCTTTTCAATATCCTTTAGCGATTTTGCATTGCTTATAGACTTCACATACTCGCCAGCAATTTCTTTTGAAGCCTCAAGCTGACCCTCTGTAAATTGCTCGTATAATATCAAAAGCTTCTTTTCGTCATCAGATAAATCAGCATTAGGCAAATCAGCAATATAGTCATAAAAAAATCTGTCGATATTATTTTTACACTCAGTTGTAAAATTTATATAGCCTGTTTCTTCAGAATATTGTGCTGTTGCTAACCATTCACCATTGATAGCTGTATAAAAATCGTCCTGCTTTGATATATCCTTGCTTTCATTTACCTCTGTTGCAGTAGTATTTTCTGCTTTATTTTCTGCTTTATTGTCACTTGTGCAAGCAGTAAAGCTTAAATTGATAAATAGGGCTGACAGCACCAGTGCTGTCAGCCTTTTAATTGCATTTATTTTCATATAATTAGTCCTTCATCATTGTAACAAGAATAGCCTTTTGTGCGTGAAGTCTATTCTCTGCTTCTTCGAAGATTTCGTCAGCGTGTGCTTCAAGTACATCAGCTGTGATTTCTTCACCTCTGTGTGCTGGCAGACAATGAAGTACCATACAATCATCATTTGTAACGCTCATCAGGTCAGCGTCTACACAGTAGCCAGCAAAAGCCTCTGCTCTTAGCTTAGCCTCATCCTCCTGACCCATAGAAGCCCATACATCTGTATAAACAACATCTGCATTTGCAGCAGCCTCTTTAGGATTTCTGTAAATAGCAAACTTGTCGCCATATTCCTTAGCAAAGTCAAGAATCTCCTGTGGTGGGTCGTAGCCCTCTGGGCAAGCGATTGTAACGCTCATACCAGTTTTTAGACAACCAACAATCAAAGAGTTAGCCATATTGTTACCGTCACCAACAAAGCAAAGCTTCAAGCCCTCAATTTTACCCTTAAACTCACGGATTGTCATAAGGTCTGCCATTACCTGACAAGGATGACAGAAATCTGTAAGACCGTTGATTATTGGAATTGAACCATACTTAGCAAGAGCCTCAACCTCTGCCTGCTCGAAGGTTCTTATCATGATACCGTCAAGGAATCTTGACAGAACTCTTGCTGTATCCTCTACTGGCTCACCTCTGCCAATCTGTAAATCGTTAGATGACAGGAACAATGGCTGTCCACCTAGCTGATGCATACCAACCTCGAATGATACTCTTGTACGGGTTGAAGCCTTCTGGAAAATCATACCCAGTGTTTTACCCTCTAGTAGCTTATGCTCGATACCGTGCTTCTGCTCGTACTTTAGCTGGTCTGCAAGATTTAGCATTTCGATAATTTCTTTGCCACTGTAGTCAAGTAGCTTTAAAAAGTGTTTCATAATAAATTTCTCCTTATATTCCGTTTATAAATAATTATACAACCTGATAATTTATACCATTAGCTATGCAGTAGTTGATTACAACGCTGTTGTCTGGTGTATAGATTGTTGCACCCTTAACTATTGTAAAATCCTCTGCAATTTCTGTAATAGTTGCAGGCAAATGAAGCTCCTTTAGCTTTGAAGCACCCTCAACAATATTTTCTAGTCTGGTTATGCTACCATTTATAGTAACCTTTTCTAGCTTAACATTGTTTGCAAATGCCATTTTGCCTATTGTTTCAATATTTGTAAGGCTTACCTCTTTTATAGCTGTGCCCATAAACGCACCATCACCTATAGATTTAAGTGTAGCAGGAAAATTAAAATCAGAAAGTGAGCTACAGCCTCTGAACGCAAGTCTTTCTATAAATTCTAAAGTATCAGGAACAGTAACCTTTTTTATTCCACTATTACCTGTGAATGCACCCTCTGCAACACCCTTAATCGGCTTGTTTTCAAATTCGTTTTCTATTACAACCTCACCGTTCTCGTTTGCGTCCATAGTACTTCTATATAAAGCAACTACAGAATTACCCTGTGGGTCGGTAGCATATTCTATAGGGTCGTGTATTTTTTCTACCTTACTTGGCGTGTTATCATTCTCTTTATTTTCGCTTTTGTCACAACCACAGGCAGTGGCAGTAAACATTATGGCACTTGCCATTGCTACAGCAATAACAAGCCTTATACCTTTTTTCATAATTTTTCTCCTTATATATTAAATACACTCGGCGAAAAGTTGCAAGCCCTTGTCGATTTCTTCAAGAGATATATTAAGAGGTGGCAAGAAACGGATAAGAGTTTTTGCTGTAAGCACAAGCAAGCCGTTTTCTGCACATTTAACGGCTACTTCTTTGGCGTTATCCTTTTCCAGCACAACACCAATCATCATACCCATACCACGCACCTGCTTAACGCCATCTATAGCCATAAGCTTATTTTTTATATATTCTCCCTTTTGTGCAACATCTGCTAAAAAGTCGTTGTTTGCAACTCTGTTTACAACCTCTAACGCACCTGCACAGGCTATAGGATTACCACCATAGGTAGTACCGTGTGTACCTGCTGACATTACATTTGCCAGCTTTTCGCTACATAAGCAAGCACCCATTGGCAAGCCACCACCAAGACCCTTGGCTGATGAAATTACATCTGGCTGAATACCAAACTGCTGATAGCAATAGAAAGAGCCTGTTCTGCCTGCACCTGTTTGTACCTCGTCAACAATCAAAAGAATATCATTTTCTTTGCAATAATCTGCAAGCTCCTTTACAAAAGCCTTATCAAGAGGGTTTACACCACCCTCACCCTGTACAAGCTCAATCATAACTGCACAGGTATTGCTGTTTACCTTATCCTTAACGCTTTGCATATCGTTAGCCTTTGCAAAGCTAAAGCCCTCTGTAAATGGGAAAAAATAATTATGGAAAACATCCTGACCAGTTGCAGACAGTGTTGTAACTGTTCTGCCGTGGAACGAATTTTCTAGTGTAACTATTTTTGTTCTTTCTTTACCGTATTTTTCAAAGCTGTATTTTCTTGCTATTTTTATAGCACACTCGTTAGCCTCGGCACCACTGTTGCAGAAAAACACCTTGCTAAAGCCAGAGATTTCGCAAAGCTTTTTTGCAAGCTCTGTTTGTAGTGGACTGTAATATAGGTTTGAAATATGCTGTAGGGTTCCAGCCTGCTGTGCAACAGCCTTTGTCCAGCCGTCATCACAGTAGCCTAAGCAGTTTACACCTATACCACTTGTAAAATCTATGTACTCTTTACCACTTTCATCCCAAGCCTTTGCACCCTTGCCCTTTACAATGGCAACATTAAAGCGACCATAGGTTGGCATTATATTATTACTGTCGTCGTTTTTTATCTGTTCAAGTGTCATAGAGTATCACTCCCTTTTAATTTATTTTTTCTCATATGAATAAGTGAATATATCCTCACGCTTTTCAAAACCCAGACTACTCCAAAAGCCTTGACCAGCGTTATTATCGCAATATGTAAAAATATGGGTTTTATCAATACCCTCTTCGGCAAGCTTTTCAAGAGCCTTTTCAGCCATAGCCTTTGCAATGCCCTTGCGTCTGTACTCTGGCATTACAGCCATATGGTGAATAAAGCCTCGTCTGCCGTCGTGCCCTGCAAGTACAGTACCTACTATTTTATTGTCACAAACTGCAATTTGGCTTAAACCCTCGTTTCGCTTTAGATAACGCTCTATTTCATCTCTATCATCTGCCTTTGATAAAGCTCTTTTAGTTGTAATCTGCCACATTGCAAAAATTTCGTCGTAATCCTCTATTGTCATAGGCTTAATCTGTACCGACATAATGCACCTCACATTTTAATTTATTTTAGTATTATAAATTGGCAGGGGCTTTGCCCCTGCACCCCACCACCCTTTGAAAAGGGTGGACCTAAACTTTACGCTTTGCTCAATCGCAGTTTGTTTTTAACCCCACAAACTACAATTTATTAATAAAACATTGTACCAATACCTTCATCCGAGAATAGCTCGATAAGGATTGAGTGCTCTATTCTGCCGTCGATGATATGTGCACGCTTAACGCCACGTCTTACTGCCTCTACACAGCAGTCGATTTTAGGAATCATACCACCACTGATAATACCCTCTTTTTTAAGCATAGGCACTTCACTTACATTTACAACAGGGATAAGTGTATTCTCGTCGTCCTTATCTCTTAAAAGACCACGAATATCTGTCATAAGAATAAGCTTACACGCACCAAGCTGAGCTGCGATTCTTGCAGCAGCAACATCGGCATTTATGTTATAAACATTACCGTCATAGCCACCAGCTATTGTTGAAATAATAGGCACATAGCCGTTATTGATAGCGTCGTTGATAACCTCAGCGTTTACCTCTCTTATCTCTCCAACAAAGCCTAAATCGTCAGCAGAAGCAAGCTTGTCTGCCATTAACATTCTGTCATCCAAGCCACAAAGACCAAGAGCCTTGCCACCGTGGTTGCTTAAATTCTGAACTAAGCTTTTATTAACCTTACCAGCAAGCACCATCTGAACAATATCCATTGTTTCCTGGTCGGTAACTCTCATACCGTTGATAAACTTACTTTCTTTACCTGTTTTGTTAAGCATCTGGCTTATCTCTGGGCCACCACCATGTACAAGTACAACATTAACACCAACTAAGTGCATAAGAACAATATCGCTCATAACAGCACTTTTAAGCTCTGGTGTTATCATAGCGTTACCACCGTATTTTACTACTACGGTCTGACCTGCATATTTTTGAATATATGGCATAGCCTGCACAAGCACGTGTGCTCTGTCTTCATTAGAAACTACCATTTTTATTTCCCTCTTTATTTTTATATTAATTATCTAAAACTAATGTCTATATACTATTCATGAACATCAGGCTCTTCTGTTACTACATCAGGAATATTTTCTCGAATATCCTGTATAGTTTTAGCTTTTGCAAGCATTTGCATTGACGGTATATGTGAATAAGCATATATACCTTTGTAGAAACATTCGTCATAGTCAGCTCTTATTGGAAAAGCCAATATAGGCTCATTCATAGAAAATTGAGCATTTACACCTTTTTTGTTTCCTCTTGCGTCAAGCTTAATCCACTTATTGTCTAAAAACACAGCATTATAAGCGTGGATACCATATCCTATAGAGTCATCATTTGAAAGTGTTAAACGCTGAAAGCAAAAGCCTGTGGGAATACCCTGTGAACGGAGCAACGCCGCCAATAAATTCGCCTTTGCGTGGCAAATGCCAGTTTTATACTTTAAAACCTCTGACGCTTTAGCAGTTATTATTGTAGCATTGCAATCAAACGAATGAGGAATTTCATCTCGTACAAATTCATATGCTATTCTTGCTTTTTCTATATCGCTCATATTTTCAGAAAACAATTCCAAAGCTTTATTCTGAATTATCTCTGAATCATAATCAATATATTCAGTTGCCTGTAAAAATTTCTGCATATAAAACTTCCCCTTCGTAATTACTTAATAGTTCACATCAAACTATGACGCACATAACCCCGAGCCAAAAATTTTCAAAGAAAATTTTTGAGCGAGCTTAAAATGCTGGTGGAATAATTTCCAAGCCTGTTTTTTCGTCTAGGCCACATACTATGTTCATATTCTGAATAGCCTGACCAGCTGCACCCTTAACCATGTTGTCAATAGCAGATACAGCCACAAGTGTACCAGTACGGTTATCCATATGCAGTGACACATCACCAAAGTTTGAATATTTAATATTATGAATATTTGCAACCTGACCCTTTGGCAGAAGTCTTACAAAGTATTCATCAGCATAAAACTCCTCATACACTGCTCTTACCTGCTCCTCTGTAACACCCTCTTTTAGTGGTGCATATACAGTTGAGATAATACCTCTGTTTACAGGTAGCAAATGTGGTACAAAGGTGATTTTTACCGGCTTGTCTGCAAGGTGAGAAAGAGTTTGCTCTATCTCTGGTGTATGACGGTGACAAGCTACCTTATAAGGGTGAAAGCCCTCGTTAAGGTCTGTAAAGTGTGTAGTCTGAGAAAGACCTCTACCTGCACCTGTTGCACCACTTTTGCAGTCTGCAATAATTCCCTTTGTTTCTACCAAGCCCTTAGCCACAGCTGGACCAATAGCAAGTGGTACACCTGTTGTATAACAGCCTGGGTTTGCAAT
>JAXJJE010000144.1:0-4137 GCA_036298405.1 Acutalibacteraceae bacterium | reverse complement strand
CATAAATCCTCCTTAATCTCTCAAAAAGCCTGTTAACGGGTCAGAAGCAGAAGCACCACGGGTTAGCACTCTGCCAAGACCTGCAAGATATGCCTTTCGACCAGCGTCTATGGCATTTTTAAATGCAGAAGCCATCATAGGTAAATCTCCTGCCGTTGCAAGTGCTGTATTTGCCATAATTGCTGAAGCCCCCATTTCCATAGCCTCGCAAGCCTGAGAAGGTCTGCCAATACCTGCATCTACAATAATTGGAACATCAATTTCATCAATAAGAATCTGAATAAACTCCTTTGTAGCAAGTCCCTTATTAGAACCAATCGGAGAAGCTAAAGGCATTACAGAGGCTGCACCTGCATTTACTAAATCTCTTGCAACATTTAAGTCTGGATACATATACGGCATAACAACAAAGCCCTCTTTTGCAAGAATTTCGGTAGCCTTTATGGTTTCGTGATTATCAGGTAAAAGGTATTTTGAGTCACGCATAATTTCTATTTTCACAAAATCACCACAACCAAGCTCTCTGGCTAGTCTTGCAATACGCACAGCCTCAGCTGCATTTCTTGCACCACTTGTGTTTGGTAGTAATGTTATTCCCTTTGGAATGTAATCAAGGATATTTTCTTGCTCCTTTGTGTTAGCTCTGCGTACTGCAAGTGTAATTATCTCGGCACCTGCGTCCTTAATTGCTGATTCTATAAGCTTCATAGAATATTTACCCGAGCCAAGAATAAAACGAGAGTTAAACTCGTAACCTCCAATTATTAATTTATCTTTGTTCATTTTTTATCCTTCTTTCTTAAGCTTCAAATTCATTTGCCAAAATTCTAAGTACAGTATGAGCCTGATGTGCAGCACATATCATTACACGTGATGACACAAGACCAATACCATTATTCACATCACTTATTTCATCACCACACAAATAAAAGTATTTTGTGATTCTTCGTGTTTTAATTATATTTGCACTTGATAGCCCAGCCATACCCGATGATGCAACCAAATATTTATCTGGCATTTTTTCTAGAACTAAATTCGTAAGCATTGCTTTACATTCTGCATTATCAAAGGCTTCGCAGATAATGTCAGCATTTTTAAGGAGCTTTTCTGCATTATTTTCGGTAATGCGAACTGAATGAGCTTCAACTGTAATATAAGGAGCAAACTCTGATAGATTTTCAGATAAAGCTTGAGTTTTTTTAATACCAATTTGATTAGCTTTATATTGCTGTCGGTGAAGGTTGGTAATATCAACTTTATCGAAATCAATCAAAATCAGCTTTCCAACCCCTGCACGAGCAAGTGCAACAGCTATGTTAGAACCAAGTCCCCCAAGACCACAGATTGCTACTGTAGCAGAAGTAAAGCTTTTTTGTATAGCTTCACCGTGTCTTACACACAAAGCACTATACCATTCTTCATTTGTTGGAATCAGATTAACCACCCCCTACAAAGCTTACAACCTCTACACTATCACCATCCTGCAAAACAGTGTTATCATACTGTGACTTTAGAACTATATCACCATTACGTTCAACTGCAATTCTTTTTAGGTTGTAATTTGTTGTTGCAAGATATTCTGCAACCGTCATTCCTGCAACATTCTTTTCTTCTGCGTTAATTTTAACCATAAATGCACCTCCAAAAAACACAAAAAGGGAGCTACCGATTTGGTAACTCCCTTAATAAGCTATGTTATTCCTAATATCCTCTTGTTATATCAGGCATCCCTACGTTGGCATTATCCAAATCAGGTTCTCGGTCGAAGGTCACACCTTCCTCTCAGCCTGTTTACAAGCTCCCGTTTATATTTAATTATTGCTGAAATTATATACTACTTTTTAGAACTTTGCAAGTATTTCTTCTAAAAAAGTAAAATTTAATCCGAGTAAGGACGAACACGGAATATTGCTCCCACAGATTCGCAAATTTTACGGCAAGCTTCCTGCTCCTCTTTTGTGGTTACTACATCTACCACTGTCATCACAACTGACGGAACATACTCTGTACATTCCTTGGTAAATTTAAGCATAGCGTCAAATGACTCAACTCCAAACTTAGGACGAACCACCTTTAGGTAATCCTCCTTGTTGGTAGCATTCAGACTAATAGAAACAGTATCAATAAGTCCTTTTAGCTCAGAGGCTGTTGATTTGTTCCAGATAAGGTCAGCAAGACCATTTGTGTTTATACGGACTTTTATGTTACTTTTAGATTTAATATATCTTGCCACCTCAAGCAAATCATAAAGTCGCACAGTAGGCTCGCCAAAGCCACAAAAAACAATCTCTTCATACTCTTCTAAATTCCATGTATCAAGGCTGTCGCAAATTTCCTTTACAGTAGGCTCTCTATCAAGCCACAGTGTATCCGACTCAAAAACATGGTCTTTGTGGTTGCGTATACAAAATGTGCACGCACAAGGACAACGGTTAGTTATGTTAACATATATTCCTTTTGAAACAGGGTATGTAATCGTCATCATTTGTGACTACCTCCGATTAATCCAGATTTTATTTTCATTTTATCCAACGAAAATCCAGCAACAAGAAAAATAATCGAGCTTGCTACAGACTGTGTAAGAGAAGCTGGGATTCCTGCAAGAGGTGCAACAAAATTTCCGTATAGCAAAGCTTCATACAAATAATATCCACCTGCACACACAAGTGCAGCAGGTAAAAGAGCTAATGAATTACGAAGAGTTATAATACTATCTTTTTTGCTTGTAAAAAGCAAAGCTGTGAGTGCCTTAACTACAACAGAGGCTGGTGCCCAAATTGCGAAGCCTGTAAGACAATCAGCAAGAAGTGCACCACCTGCACCAACAACCATTGCATAGGGCCAAGGTAATAAACAGGCAGCAAGATAAATTATTCCGTCACCTACGTGGATATATCCGTTATTTGTAGGAATATGCAGATAGGCAGTTACAACGAAAACCAAAGCAGTAAAAACACCTGCCATACACATTAAAGTAATTTTATTATTTTTCATCATCTTTCTTCACCTCACACTTTATGAAAGTAAATCATCTTTATACTAAACTCTATTAAAAGTGATAAAATTGATTGCTTTCATATAAAACAAAAAAGGAACTACCCATTTGGTAATTCCCCTAGAAATCCTTGTTCAAAATACATTGTATACGAAATCCCTACGTTGGCATTATCCAAATCAGGTTCTTGGTCGAAGGTCACACCTTCCTCTCAGCTTGTTTACAAGCTCCCATTTCTTAAATTGTGTTTACATTATACATCATAAAATTGCATATTGCAAGTTGTTTTTTACCTTTTAATTTATAGGTTTTGCAGGCATATTTAAAATATTATTTTGTACTATATTATACCACCACAATAAATTAACACAATTGTCAGATTCTTCTTTCAAAAACGTATTCTGTTTCTGATGATAAATCATCTCTGAAAATATATCCTAGTCTGTTAAACTTCTTTATTTCAACTGGATTTTCAATACAGTTTTCTGCCATATACCTTACCATTTCTCCTCGTGCCATTTTCGCATAGGTACCCTTTGTTACTAGCTTTCCACTAGATAATTCGCAAAAGGTTATGGTTATATATGTATCTTCTGCTGACAGATATTTTTCGATACATTTTGAATATTCCTTAGAAGCAAGATTGATAATAATTCCACTTTCATCCCGAACATCCTTATACAGCAAATCGCCCCAATACTCATATAGGTTTCTTGTGTTTCCTACGGTTGCCTTTGCTTGCATTTCTAAGCGATATGGAGTTACTCCGTCCATCGCCTTTAAAGAGCCATAAAACGCTGATAATATTCTTAAGTGCTCCTGTACATAATCAAAATGTCCGTATTCAAATACTGACGGTGCCATATACTGGTAAGCAATTCCTTCGTATGATAAAATTGCTGGTGTAAGCTGGTGGTATAAATTCATATTCTCTAAACGCTGAATATTTTGCTCCAAAATCTTATCATTGCATTTCCACAGCTTTTTTAAATCATACTCAGACCTCTGCTTTAACCATTCTAATATTTCTGTAGACTTATCAATAAATGCTGGTAGACCTGTTGGCTCTAAGGTGTCAACATTTATATTCATCTTTTTTGCAGGTGATAATATTATTTTCATTATTCTAATTCCTGCAGCAT
>JAXJJE010000143.1:0-2577 GCA_036298405.1 Acutalibacteraceae bacterium | reverse complement strand
TGGCTGGAATACTGCCCACACCTTGTTGAAGCCCATTTCCATTGCAGCATTAAGAGTAACTGTAAGCTCTGTTGGGTGGTGAGCAAAATCATCAGCAACTGTTATTCCGTTAACATCACCCAAAACCTCAAAGCGTCTGTGTACACCTGTAAACTGCTCGATACTCTCTGCAACCTGCTGTGGTGTAGCACCAAGATACAAAGCAACTGTAATTGCAGCCATAGCATTAAGCACGTTATGCTCACCAGGAACATTAAGCTTAATTCTTGTAAGCACCTCTCCCTTATGCATAAGGTCAAAGCTCTGCTTTATACCACCATCCTTTGTATAGTTAGCAACATAATAATCGTTATCTGGTGTAGTTCCATAATAAAGCTTTTCAACATTAACATCAGCTGTACAATCACGGCTGTTTTTATCGTCACCATTTATTACAAGCAGCTTACTTGTCTGCTTTGAAAATTTATTGAATGAATTTTTAATATCATCTAAATCCTTAAAGAAATCCAGATGGTCAGCATCTACATTAAGAATTACAGATATTGCTGGGTGAAGCTGTAAAAATGTGTTTACATACTCGCAAGCCTCACAAACAATAATATCAGACTTACCTATAGCACTGTTACCACCAAGCATAGGTAGCTTGCCACCGATAATTGCTGATGGGTCCATATTACAGCCCATAAGCACCTGTGTAATCATAGCTGTAGTAGTTGTTTTACCGTGAGTACCCGAAACTGCAATACTGTTTAGGTATTTATCTGTAACAACACCAAGCATTTCACTGCGTTCCATTGTTCTGATACCCTTTTCTCTTGCAGCAACAAGCTCTGGGTTATCAGCCTTGACAGCAGCTGTATATACAACAAGGTCTGCACCCTCTATATTTTCAGCCCTATGTCCCATATGTACAGCTATGCCATAGGTTTTAATTCTGTCAAGTGTGTCAGACTCGTTACAGTCTGAGCCTGTTATTGTATATCCGTTAGCCATAAGTATTTCTGCAAGTGGACACATACCAGAACCACCTATACCTATAAAATGAATATTCTTTATATTTTCTAAAGAGTTTTTGCTCATAATCTTTACACTCCTAATTAATTACAACAATACAGATATATTATATGGTTATTTTTGAAAAAAATAAATACCTTTAGAAAATTTTGTGATATAATATACTTACACAAAAAATTAACAACTTTTTTGGTACATATTTAAGGTTAAAACTGCTATAACGATTATTTATAACAAGCTTTGACCATGTACCAGCAACCTATACACAAAGGATTGAAAAAATATGAACCTTAAAAAGAATGAAATACATCAGACAGAAATAACAGGAATGACAACCGAAGGCAGTGGTGTGGGCAGAATAAACGGTACTGCTGTTTTTATAACAAATACTGCAATAGGTGATGTTATAAACGCAAGAATAATAAAAACCTCTAAAAATTACGCAATAGGCAAAATTGAAGAAATTATCACACCTTCACCACAACGAACACAGCCAGACTGCGAATATTTTGCTCAATGTGGTGGCTGTACCTACAGACATATCACCTATGAGGCTGAATGTGAAATAAAGCAACAACGAGTTAAAGACGCTGTAGCACGCATTGGTGGCTTTGATAACCTTGAAATAAAACCAATAATCGGTGGCAACAGCCGAAATCACTATCGTAACAAGGCACAGCTACCAGTAGGTGTTGATAACAAAGGTAATCTGGTTATGGGCTTTTATGCCTACCATAGTCATCGTATTGTAAACAGCACAAGCTGTAATTTACAGCCACCTGTATTTTCACAAATCGGCGAGATAGTACGAGCTTGGGCAATAAAAAATAAGATAGCTCCATACAACGAGCAAAACCACACAGGCTTGTTAAGACATTTATACATTCGCTATGGTGAAATCACAGGCGAAATTATGGTATGCCTTGTAATTAATGGTAACAATATTCCACATACTGAGCTGTTAACAGAAAAGCTAAAGCAGATAAACGGCTTTAAAAGCCTACAGCTTAATATCAACAAAGAAAAGACAAATGTAATTCTCGGCAAAAAGTGTATAACACTATATGGCAGTGATTATATAACAGATGTTCTATGTGGACTTAAATTCAACATCTCTCCCCTATCATTCTATCAGGTAAACCGTACCCAGGCAGAAAAGCTATATTCTATTGCACAGGAGTATGCACAGCTACAGCCAGACGATATTTTACTTGATTTATACTGTGGCACAGGCACAATAGGCTTGTCTATGGCAAACAAGGTTAAAAAGCTTATCGGTGTAGAGGTTATACCACAGGCAATAGAAAATGCTAACCGTAACGCAAAGCTAAATAGGATAGATAACGCAGAATTTATATGTGGCGACGCTACAAAGGCTTCAAAAGACCTTGAAGCAAGAGGCATTAAGCCAAGCGTAATAATAGTAGACCCACCACGCAAAGGCTGTGACAAACAGCTTATAGAAATAATAAGCAATATGTCACCACAAAGGGTGGTGTATGTATCCTGCGACAGTGCCACAATGGCAAGAGATATAAAAATCTTTAACGAATACGGCTATAC
>JAXJJE010000142.1:0-3201 GCA_036298405.1 Acutalibacteraceae bacterium | reverse complement strand
TTTAATATCACCACATTCACTTGCAAAAGCAAGGTGATTAACACACCCCATACTATTGGCAACTGATACACCACCCCTTGCAAAGGTTTGTGCATTAGACACAGCATATGGTAATGGTAGCTCGATTACAAGGTCAACACCATTTTTTAAAGCCATTTCGGTACGGTGCTGTTTAGAGATTATAGCAACATCGCCACGCTGAACAAAATTACCACTCATTATTGCAGTAATGTGAGTAGCTCCGTTTTCTTTGCAGGAGTCAATTAAAAACCTATGACCCTTATGAAATGGATTAAATTCGCTTATTATAGCATAGTTGTTCAAAATAATAACACCTCTAATCAAATTTATTAGTCAAAAAGGTTGAATTTGTCTTCTTTTTGTACTATTATATAATAGTAGTTGTATAATGGCAACGAAAATTTACTCTAAGGGAGAATAATTGCAATGATTATTTTAGTTATTAATGCGGGTAGTTCATCGCTTAAATATCAGCTTTTTGATATGGACAACGAAAAAGTTCTTTGTAAAGGTAATTGCGAGAGAATAGGCCTTGAAAAAAGCGTTATCGGTCATAAAACAAGTGACGGTAAAAAAATTGAAAAAGAAGTGGTTCTAGAAAATCACAAGGATGCATTTATGCAGGTTAATGCTATGCTTACAGATGCAGAATATGGTGTAATTAAGAGTACAGATGAAATTTCAGCTGTAGGTCATAGAATAGTGCAGGGTGGTGCACGCTTTAGTAAGAGTGAGCTTGTAACACCAGAGGTTGTTGAGGGCATCAGAGAGATGATTCCTCTTGCACCTCTACATAACGCATGTAATGTACAGGCTATCGAGGTTTGTCTTGAGGTATTTGGCAACGAGGTTCCACAGGTTGCAGTGTTTGATACTGCATTCCATTCAACAATGCCTCCTAAGGCTTATATTTATCCAATACCTTACGAGTATTATGAAAAATACCATATTCGTCGTTATGGCTTCCACGGTACATCTCATCGTTATGTGAGCAATCGTTATGCAGAGCTTACAGGTAAGTCACTAGAGGGTACAAAGATTATTTCTTGCCATCTAGGTAATGGTTCTTCAATTACTGCTATCGAAGATGGTAAGGTTATCGATACAAGTATGGGTCTTACTCCACTTGATGGCTTTATGATGGGTACTCGTTGTGGTACTCTTGACCCATCTGTTGTTACCTATATCGCAGAAAAAGAAAATCTTACACCACAGCAGATGAGCGATATGCTTAACAAAAAGTCTGGTTTGCTTGGTATTTCTGGTGTTTCTAGTGATGACAGAGATGTTACAAAGGCAGCTAACGATGGTAACGAAAGAGCTATTCTTGCACACGAAATTCTAGAATATGAAATTAAGAAGTTTATAGGTGGCTATTATGTTGCTTTAGATGGCTGTGATGCTATAATATTTACAGCTGGCTTAGGTGAAAATCAGGCTCATCATCGTGAAGCTATCTGTGAGCAGCTTGATTGCTTCGGTGTTGAAATTGACAGAGAGCTCAACAATCAGACAATCGGTGGTAAAGAGGCGAAAATCTCAACACCAAACAGTAAGATTGATGTTTATGTTATCCCAACAAACGAAGAGCTTGTAATTGCAAGAGATACAAAAGAAATTGTTAGTAATCTTTAATAATTAAAAGCTGATTAAAGTAAAGGGTGGTTTTTATTAATCACCCTTTTATTAAAATATATTTTTTAAGGAGTGTAGCTATGGGATTGTTTGATTTCTTTAAGAAAAAGCAAGAAAAATCAGATGTAGAAGCCTACTACGACCAACGCAGCAATGTGAATAATGGAACGTATAATACAATGGATAATTCTCAACTCCAAAATAACATTGCATTTAATCCTAATGCACCATTTTGTATGGAAATAGAGGATGTATTTACAATAACAAGAAAGGGTACCGTGGTAACAGGTAACATACAGTCAGGCTTTGTAAAGGTTGGTGATATGCTTAATCTACAGCATATCGGCTCAATCTATCAGGTGCAGGTAAGAGGAATTGAGCAGTTCAGAAAGCAATTAGAATTCGCCCACGAGGGAGATTTCGTTGGGGTTCTTCTTTCTGGTGTTACAAAAAGTGACATCAGCAGAGGCGACCTGTTGATAAAATAAATTCTTAGTTATAATATAAAGCTAAATATAAAAAAGAGGTGTTTATATGCGAAATCTTACAGATGAGCAGCGTGATATTTTTATTAACGAATTAAGCGAAAGAACAAGACAGGATGCTTATTATTTAAAGATAGAAAAGGACAAAAAGCCTAGTATCTTCGATAGTAAGTTTGGTGGTCTGCCATATTGGGATTCAAGCAAGCCTTATCCAACAGATGAAAATGGTAACAGACTTGTTTTGTTAGCACAGATAAATCTTTACGAGATAGATGATAGCAGATTGCCAGAGAATGGTATGCTACAGTTTTTTATAAGTAACGATGATATGTATGGCTGTGATTTTGATAATCAGGATGTTCAGAAAAATTTCTGTGTAGTATATCACGATATGGTGGATTATGATTTAACTGAAGAAGATCTTAAGCCTTTTAATTTTCCAGTTGCTACAAGTGACAGCGAAATGCCTTTAACAAGGGAATATGCTGTTTCTGTTACTAAAAAAGAAACCTTTATGGATATATTTGACTATCGTTTTAATGATATTGCAACCGATGTAATTAAAACAAAGTTTGGCATAGAAGGCTTTGAGGTTGATGTAGATATATGGGAGTATCTTGATGATATATCTCAGCATATGGAGGAAATGTCATTTACATCAAACGGTCACAAAATATTTGGCTATCCTGCATTTACTCAGGAAGACCCAAGAGGCTATAATGAAAAATATCAATATTACGACACATTGCTGTTCCAGATGGATTCAGATAATATAGATGAAGAGTTTTGTGTTATCTGGGGAGATTGTGGCGTAGCTAACTTCTTTATTAATCATAAGGATTTAGAGAATAAAGATTTCAGCAAGATTCTGTATAACTGGGATTGCTGTTGATAAGTGAACTATAAATTGATAGCATAAAAAAGCAAAGGAATGCATTGACAAATAAGTTGCATTCCTTTGCTTTTTGCTTGTTCAGCGTCAGTATTATCCGGCAACCATTGTGCCAGTGTCTGAGTCTGTTCTGTCTCTGAACAGCAGAGAAACACACCATAGTGCTGC
>JAXJJE010000141.1:0-2363 GCA_036298405.1 Acutalibacteraceae bacterium | reverse complement strand
CTTTAAGCTCGTCAACCTCTTCTGTTAATTTATCAATAGCACCATCTACATTATCCCAATCAAAGCCAACCTTAGCAGCCTTTTGCTGTATTTTTTGGCTACGCATTAACGAAGGTAAAGAACGAGAAATTCCGTTTAACACCTCTGACTGTTTGTTTTGGGATTTTGTTTTCATTTTGATTGCATCCCAATTTTTCAGCACCTGCTCAGTTGTATCTGCTGTAACATCTGCAAATACGTGAGGGTGTCTGATTATCATTTTTTTACATACACCGTCAGCAACATCATCAATGTTAAAGCTTTCTTGTTCTTCTTCGATAACAGAATGGAAAACTACCTGCAACAGAACATCGCCAAGCTCTTCTTTTAAAAGCTCTTTATCATCGTTATCGATAGCCTCTATAAGCTCATAGGTTTCTTCAATAAGGTCTTGTCTTATAGATTGATGAGTTTGCTCCTTATCCCAAGGACATCCGTTTGGTGAACGAAGCTTTTTTATAACATCTACTAAATCATAAACATTGTATTTATCTTTTTCTTTAAATTCCATAAATAATACTCCTTATTAATGGACTATATTACATTCTACCCCAAAAGCTTATATTTTGCAAGTATTTTTCCTATTTTATTTCCACCTGGAATTTCCTGAAGGTCTTCTTCTGTAATTCCCTTAAACAGTATCAAAGCAATTGCGTATACAAGCATTGCAACAAGTACAGAAGGTATTGCTGTTAAACGACCAAGAGAAACAAAGCTTGTAATCAGATAGTTGCAACCAAATGCAGCTGCACCACAAAGTATAGCTGCCATTAGTGGCTTAATAAGTATCTTATTAAATTCTGGTACAACACCTGTATCCTTTGCAATTATATAAATACCTACTATAGATACAAACAGATAAGCAACCAACGAACCAACTGCAGCACCCTGAATATTAATGCTAGGAATACCTACAAGTATATAGTTAATTACTATTTTTATTATCATACCTATTGTATAAAGCTTTAGTGGCATATCTACCCTACCAATTGCCTGTAGCATACTACAAATTGGTGTGCTTGTTGCTATAAATATGCACGAAATACCCATTACCTGTAAAACACTGGTAGCAATTATTACTTCATCTCTTACACCGAATAAAAGTGTAAGTAGTGGCTGTGCAAGCACAGATAAGCCTATACCAGCTGGTAATGTAACTAATAGTGTAACCTTTAAAATTGTGTTGATATTTTTTTTGATAAGTGGCTTATCCTTAACTGTCCAGGCAGCAGTAAGTGCAGGCATTGCACTTTGACCAAATACCTGTGTTACAGCAGTTACAAGCATTAAAAGCGTTAATGCACAGCCATAACAGCCAAACAGATAAACCTGAATACTATATTCCCCCGAAGCGTCAAGCAAAAATTGCTCAGCATCTAAGAATGGGTAAATGCTTTGCAGAATATGACCACTGCCTGTCTCCATAATATTTACTATTCTGTTTTGTACAAGAATAGAATCTATTGTACTTGCAATGCTCATAACAAAAGAGCCAAGACCTATTGGGATAGCTGTTAGTGCAAGCTTTTTAAATAGCTCCTTAGAAGCCTTTGCGTCTGGTGATTCGTCAAGCTGTGCTCGTGTAATTCCACCAGAGGTTGTTCTGTATTTTATAAACAAGAATAAAAATCCAAAGAATGAGCCTAATGACACACCCACAAATGCAGCACATACAGTATATGAAGCAAGCATATTGCTGAACATTGTATCATCAAGAATAGCCTTACCAAACATTGTGCCACTTTCTTTATACTCGTTTGTTAAAGCAAAATTAAGCACATAAGCAAGTGACAAGCCTACCAGCAGCTTACCTGCTGATTCGATAATTTCTGAAATGGCTGTAGGCACCATATAACGCATACCCTCAAAATAGCCACGGAAAATCGACATTAAGCAGCCGAAAAACACAATTGGAGAAAGTGCTATTACAGGTAGCTGTACAGCAGAGTTACCAATCATTTTAGAAAATGTGCCACTAAGTGCGACCATCAGCAAGCAGCATATAGCACCTGTTGTAACAAAGAACGGAACAGAGATTTTATGAAGCTTTCTTACATCTTGGTACCTTTTTTCAGACACAGCCTCTGATACCATTCTTGAAAGTGCAATAGGGAAACCAGCTGAAGCAACTGTAAAAATAACATTATAAAGCTCGTAAGCACTGTTAAATACACCTACGCCTACACCATCTACAAGATTTGTAAATAAAACCTTAAATAATACACCAATTATTTTAACAACTATAATACTTACTGTAAGCACCATTGCACCCTTAATAAAGGATTGCTGTTCTATACCCTTTTCTTTTTTATTGGATTTTTCTG
>JAXJJE010000140.1:0-3813 GCA_036298405.1 Acutalibacteraceae bacterium | reverse complement strand
TTGCAGTAAACTTAGTGATGTATATTACACAGGTAGTGAAGATGATTGGAATGATATATCAATAGGTAGTATTCATAACAAATACCTTACAAACGCAACTATACATTACAATTACAGCAAGCCATTAGCAGGCGATGTAACCGGTGACGGTGCTGTTGCAGTTGATGATGTTATTTATGTGCTTAAATACATAGTAGGTAACACAGAATTAACCGAGGAGCAAATTGCACTTGCAGATGTAAGTGGTGACGATAATTTAACAGTGCTTGACGCTGTTTTAATTCAAAGCCTTATTCTTGAAGTAGCTTAACAGAAATATTTATCTATAAATTTTAGGTACCATTAATTTTTATGGTACCTATTTTTATTTTAATGATATATACCTATATTAAACACAATTTAATACACTTTCATTTCTAATGAGTAGACAGCTTTTCGGCATGTTTTTTACCTGACTTCATAGCCTGTCCACGAAAGGAGTCACCTTTGCTGTGGTATGCTATTCGTCAGATAAAAAATCTGCTCAAAAATTTTTTCTTGATTTAGTATAACGCTTTGTATTAATTTTATTAAAATAAAACAAGCAACAAAAACAATTTCTGTTTTCATCGCTTGTTTAACTTTAATTATTTAATTCTGCTCTGATTGTATTTGCACAGGCTTCCATTGCGGCAACTGCAACAGGACCAGCTGTGCTGTAACCATAGCCACCGTTTTCTACAACAACAGCAAATGCTAAAGGTATATCTTCGTCTTGAGAATATCCCATCATCCATGCATGAGGCTCTTTATCCTCGCCTACCTCGGCTGTACCTGTTTTTGCACAAACTGTTAACGATGGGAACAAACCATCACCATAATAGCTAGTTACATTATATCTCATATATTCGTCAAGCTTATTAGCAAGTGTTGAATCAAGCATATTTACAGTACCTGAGTCATCAAGCTTAATATCTATTACACCTGATTTTATTTCTTCTGGTAATGCAGTAGTGCCACCATTGGCAATTGCACCACATATTATTGCCATATGCATTGGATTTGATTCTAAGGTGTACTGTCCAATACCAGACCACGCAAGATCATTTTCGTTTGCTTTTTTCACCTTATAGGTGCTTTGTGCCGTTGTGGTTTCGTTTATTGTATAGGTAGAATTAAAGCCCATTTTTTCTGCTGTAGCAGTCATTTTGTTTTTACCTAAACGCTGTGCAAGCTCGGCAAAAACAACGTTACACGATTGAGCTAAACCGTCTTTAAGTGTTATATCACCATGTTGGTGCATACAGCTGATTTTTTCTCCACCTATTATAACGCTACCGTCACAATAAAAAATTTCATCCTCTACACTCTCGATATTTTCAAGTGCAGAAGCTAATGTAACAACCTTAAATATAGAACCAGGAGTGTATCTGCCTGCAAGCACCTTATCTATATAAACTCCGTCATATTCACCCTCATTTTCTTCTGTTATTTCTGGTGGGTCAAGAGGGTCATAGGTTGGTGTGCTTACGCTACAAAGAACCTCACCTGTTTTGTAATTATAAACAACTACAGCACCATTATATCCGTTTAATGCATAATATGCCGAGTTGCAGGCATTTGCATCTATATTAAGTACTATATCATTGCCACCCTTTAAAGATTTTGGCATACCAAGACCCCATACATAATTAAAGCCTATAAGCCTTGAACGATATGAGCTTTGAATAGCCGATGATATATTCAGGCTATCATCGCCAACAACGTGCAAGGTTGATAATCTTGTCAGATGGTCTTGATTATATAGTCGTAAATTATCCTCAGAATAAGCAAGAGGTATTCCGTTTCTGTCATATATAGTACCAGCTGTCGAAAGACCTCCGTTTCCAGCAAGATGTCCGTTATAGCTGTGCTGTATCCATTGCTGTGAATTCATTGCTGTTCGTACAATAAAAACAACCATACCAACTATCACTAAAAGTGCAATTATAATAACAAGAGATGTTCTTGAACGGGTTTTTCTCATATATTACATTCCTCCTCTCGTAAAAAAGAAAGTAAACTATTTAGTCTTTTTCACAGCATAGGTGCGTTCATCTGCTGCCTTTATAAAAGCAAGCAGACACCAGCAAGATATCATACTTGAACCACCCAAGCTGATAAACGGTAAAGTTACACCAGTAAGTGGTAAAATATCTGTTGCACCAAAAACATTTAATGCTGTTTGTACAAGCATAAGACCAGCAGCACAGCAAGCCGAAATTGAATAAAAGGTTGAACGGCTACGGGTTGTAATCGCTCTGGCATAAATAACAAGTGCTATTATGCAAACCACCATAGCTACAGCAATAATCAAACCTATTTCTTCACACATTAAACCAAATACAAGGTCATTTTCTGATGCAAATACATATTTAAGATATCCATTGCCTGTGCCAACACCAAATAAACCACCACTTGCTGAGTATGTAAGCACTCTTGCTTGCTGATAGCCAGTGCTGTCAGCTAATTCAAAGCATTTTCCCCACGCACTAAATCGGTCGGCTATATACGGCTTAAACGAAATTACAAATACTGCACCCATTACTGCTGCAGCAACTGCAAGTATAACAGTTTTAATATCTCCACTACGCATAAAAGAGATAAATAAAAATGTGCAGAAGAAAATTAATGCTGTACCAAGGTCACTCATTATAATTAAAGCACCAACACACATCATAGAAAATACAATAAAGTGCAATAAATTTCCTTTTGTAAGTAGCTTATCAAGTGCTGAAGCACTTACAAAAATATAGATAACCTTTACAAACTCTGATGGCTGAATTGAAACACCACCAATATTAAGCCATAACGCTGCACCATAGGTGATTTTTGCAAATGCTATGTTTATACCCAAAAATGCTACAGCTAGTATATAAAATGGTATTCTAAAGCGTTCTGCTAAGTCGGGATTTTCTATAAATTTTATTATAATGCAAAATCCTATCATACCACACGCCATTGCTATTGTTTGCACGATACTTTGTTTAAACACCTGCCTTACAAGTAGCATAACACCAGTACCACTCATAAATATTGCCAGTGCTTCAAGCTCAAAGCTTATTCTTTTTAGTAGCTTAGTAGAAACAACATAAAACAACCAGCTAACAGCTGTAAAGGCACCCCATACAATAAAAGGCTGAAAATCCTGTATTTCATCACATAACGAAGCTTCAACTGCTAAAAAGAATAAAAAAACAGATATCAACAGCATAAGATGTGTAGATTTAATACTTGCTTTATTTTTAGCTCTGCTAAAAAACCAAGATTTACTGTTGGGAATTACATCGTCTGTTCTTTTAACCACATAGCTTGTTTCACCTATGGTAATAACATCATCTATCATTATAGGTGTACGACCCTCGGTTTCTTTTCCATTTACAAGTGTACCACTTTTAGAGCCTACATCGTTTATAAACCAACCAGCTTTTCTTCTTAAAAGCACTGCGTGGTCTCTTGAAACAGTAGGGTCGTCTACAATAATATCATTACTCTTACCTCTGCCAAGAGAATTTTCCCAGTACAAAACTGGTGTGCTTTCAGAGGTAGATGGATTAACCAGCATAATTAAAGCATTTTCTTCTCGTCTATGTCTACGCATAGAGCTAAAGCATTGAAATACTATAATAATTGCTAATATCGGCAATAATATTCTGATAACAAGCAACGCAAAATCAATTACAACATTCAGATAAGGAAGGTTAAACCAAGATAAAAATTCCATATATTCACTCCTTTATCGTTTGAGTTTAAATAGAAAATATAGCTATTAGTTAGATGATATTCCAATAATAT
>JAXJJE010000139.1:0-11982 GCA_036298405.1 Acutalibacteraceae bacterium | reverse complement strand
TTATTTTAGGGTGCTTTTTTAAGCAGTAAAGATAAAAGTCTGCTGTGCTGTCACCCCTGTAAATTGTGTTATCAAAATCGTATACATTCATAATATTTCTCCCTAGTATATAAATATAGTCTAAGTATAAATAAAAAAAGTATAATTTTCAATTGATTTCGTTAAAAAATTCACATCTTGTTAATTATAACAGCTTTTAAATATAGTAAAATATATATAATACTATATTGGGAGATTTCTATGTTTGGATATTTAAAACCTTGCAAGCCCTATTTGCTTGTAAAAGATTACGAGCTTTATAAGAGTGTTTATTGTGGCTTGTGTAAAAAGCTTTCTGAAGAATATGGTGCAATGGCAAAAATGGTTTTAAGCTATGACTGCACCTGCTATGCATTGCTTGCAATGGGCTTAAATGGCAGGTGTGAGGGTGTGCAAAAAAAGCACTGTACCTGTAATCCAATGAAAAGCTGTTTGTATTGCTTAGGTGGTAATGACGAGCTTAGTCTTGCCTCAGCAATTACGGTTGTTACGGTTTATTATAAGCTAGAGGATGATATTAAAGACAGCTCCTTCATAAAGTCTATACCATCACGATTTTTAAAGCTTTTTGCATCAAGCTGGAGAAAGAAATCCCTTAAAAAATATCCAGAGGTAGATGAAATTGTAAGTGAGCTTAACGATAATCAGGCTAGGGCAGAGGCTCTAAAAAATCCCGATATAGACCAATCAGCAGAGCCCACTGCTATTATGATGAAAAAGCTTATGCTTTTGTTGGCAAAAACCGATGAGGAAAAGGCTATATTCGGAGAATTTGGATATTTTCTTGGTAGATGGGTATATTTGATGGATGCTGCCGATGATTACGATAAGGATATAAAAAAGAAAAATTTCAATCCATTTGTATACGAATTAAAGGATAAACAGCTTACACTACAGCAACGAAGTGAATATATAAACTCGGTTTTAAACGTAACTGCAAGTCGAGTAGTATCTGCTTTTAATCTTATGCAGGTAAAAACCTTTACAGCAATAGCAGAAAATTTAGTAACTATGGGCTTAGGCGAAATGCAGAAGAAAATAATTTTTGATAAATATACAGATAAAAAGAAGAAAGGATAATGTATATGAAAGAACCCTACAGTGTTTTGGGTATATCACCAAATGCAACAGATGAAGAGGTAGCAAAGGCGTATAAGGCATTAGCTAAAAAATATCATCCGGATAATTATACTGATAGTCCATTGTCTGATCTGGCAACTGAAAAAATGCAAGAGATTAATTCTGCCTATGATACAATACGAAAGCAACGCAGAGAGCAGGGTAGTAACTATAGCAGTAGCTATGGTAGTAGCTACAGTAGTAGCAATTACACTGGCTCAACCTATTATTCAAGCTCACGCTACCACGATGTGCGTATGATGATAAAAAATGGACGTATAGCTGACGCTGACCAGATTTTAGGTGGTGTTCCTAGCTCAGAAAGAAATGGAGAATGGTACTTTTTAAAGGGAACCATTCTATATCGCAAGGGCTGGACAGAGCAAGCCTATAACCATTTTCAGCAAGCCTGTAATATGGAGCCTCAAAACACAGAATATCAAGCAGCACTAAACCAGATGGATTCCAAGCGTAACGGCGAGTATGGTGGTTACAATCCTGTACAGCCTAAAGCTGTGGGTGGTTGCTCAAGCTGTGATTGCTGTGCAGCTCTATGCTGTGCTGATGCTTGCTGTGAATGTTTTGGTGGCGACTGTATAAGATGTTGCTAAGGTGCAGGTTATGCAGAAAAAAACCTTTAATGTAGCCCTGTGTGGTATAATTTCTGCACTTGGTGTAGTAATAATGATGATAACAGCTATTGTTCCTACAGCAACCTATGCTACACCTGCGTTAGCAAGTATATTGATAGCTGTTATAGTTATAGAGATTAATAAAAAATGGGCTTTGGCATCATACTTTGTTGTAAGTGTGCTATCAGTTTTATTAGTACCAGACAAAGAGGCTGTAGCCTGTTATATTTTATTTTTTGGTTATTACCCTGTATTTAAGCAAATTATTGAATCTAAAATCAAGCCTATGCTGTTGCAATGGCTATTAAAAATACTTACATTTTCAATATCTGCTGTGCTGGTTTATTATATAGCAATATATTTTTTAGGTATACCAACCGATGAATTTGTATTATTCGGGATGAATATTCCTGCAATATTTCTATTAGCTGGCATTGCTGTTTTTGTAATGTTTGATTACGCTATGTCTGGTGTAATAGTAACATATGTAAATAAATACAGACGAAAGCTTTTTGGTAAATGGATAAGCTGATGTGCCTGTATTTTTAAAATAAAACCGACAAAGATAAAAACCACCTGCTACCAGTATTTTTGCTGATAAGCAGGTGGTTATATTTTTGTGTTTATAATTATATTCCCAAAATGATTTTTGCTGTCTGAAAATACACCAGCAACGACACAGCGTCAACTGCTGTAGTAATAAGTGGGCTTGCCATAACAGCAGGGTCAAGTCCGATTTTCTTAGTAAGTATAGGTAGCACACAGCCAATAAGCTTTGCACAAATTACTGTAATAAGCATTGTAAGAGATACTACCAATGCAACATATAATCCAACTCTGTCAAAAATCATAAGCTTTGCAAAGTTAGCAACTGCAAGTGTTATACCACACAAAAAGGATACTCTTATTTCTTTCCAAACAACATCAAGGCAATCCTTGAACTGAATTTCGCCAAGTGACAAACCACGAATAACTGTTACAGATGACTGACTACCCGAGTTACCACCGGTACCCATCAGCATAGGTATAAAAGCTGTTAGAGTAACCTGTGCAGCCAAAGCATCCTCAAAGCCATTAATAATCATACTTGTAAAGGTTGAAGAAATCATAAGTATTAATAGCCATGGAATACGCTTTTTCCAGGTTTCGAATACACTTGTTTTAAGGTACGGCTTGTCGGTAGGGGTAATACCTGCCATCATTTCGATATCCTCTGTTACCTCTTCTTCCATTACGTCAATAGCGTCATCTACGGTAACAATACCTACAAGTCGGAATTCTTTATCTACAACAGGCATAGCCAGAAAGTCGTATTTCTTAAATTGGTTTGCAACCTCTTCTTTGTCATCAAGGGTGTTAACAGCAATAACGTTAGTCTCCATAATATCCTTGATTCTGTCATCGTCATCGCTAAGCAACAGGGTACGCATAGAAAGCATACCCACAAGTGTTCTGTCCTCATTGATAACATAGGCTGTGTAAATTGTTTCTTTATCAATACCTGTTCGTCTTATACGCTTTATAGCGTCAGATACAGTCATATTAAGTCTCAGAGTAACATACTCTGTTGTCATAATACTACCAGCACTGTCGTCTGGGTATTTACAAATTTCGTTTATGGCTTTTCTTGTTTCGCTGTCTGCTGATGCTAAAATTCTTCTAACAACATTTGCAGGCATTTCTTCTATAAGGTCAACCATATCGTCTACATACAATTCGTCAACCACTTCTTTAAGCTCGCTGTCACTAAAGCCCTGAACAAGGTGTGCCTGTGCATCCTCGTCCATTTCTACAAAGGTATCAGCGGCAAGCTCCTTTGGTAAAAGTCGGTATAGTAATGTAAGCTTGTTATTGCTGATTTCGTTAAAAAGCGTAGCAATATCAATAGCTTGCATAGTTGTAAAAACATCACGAATTGTTACATATTTTTTCTGCTCAAGCAATAGCTCTATGGTGCTTGCCATAGTAGTTGTTGATCTTGGTTCCATGTTTGCTTCCTCCTAATTCTAGAAAATAAGATACTAGAAGTATAAGTAACACAGCTTGAGCTTATTTATTGAATCAGTGCAAATAAACGCAAAAAGCGTCAGCACAATAGCACACCATGCGATTTTGTATATTATCGTCGCAATCAATCGTTTGGCTGTCAGTTGTATTATCTGCACTCAATAAAGGCCCGGGAGCTGTGCTGTTACTACTTCCTGCGTCCATTCTTAGTCACCTCTCATTTTTATTAATTAGTATTATAAGCCTATTGAATTTTTATAATTAATATGCGTAGCATTTAATAAAGCCACATACATACTTGTCAAAACTGTAACAATAGCCTATTCTATATAATTTTACCTCTAAAATTAAAAACTGTCAATCTTTTTTATATATTGGCTTAAAGCCTTCTGGTGGTTATAATTTTTGGTGGTTATAATATTATATTATTTAATATTGCTTTATATAAAAACAACTGGTATAATTTTAGTAAAGCTATAATAATATCTGCTTTATGGGTGTATTAATTACTATGCTAGAGCTTGCAGTAATGCTAAACGCCATATTCAAAGTAAGCTTAAAGCATTTTGAGTTAGGTGGGACTTATCCAGTAAATGAAACATATCAAAACCTATTTGTTAACTATATCGAAAAAACGAATATGAAAATGAATGAATTAAAAAAACACTTTCTTAATTTGCTTACCCCCATTCTTATATTATGGGGGATTGAAGCTACATTCTTTTTATGTATGCCTTATGATAAAGGGATAATATCTACAATATTATATGGTAATGTATATAATGTTGTTGGGGAAATTATTTTTAGATTGCTGTTTTATATAATATTCTTTAGTGAAGTATATATATTATTTTTTAAATATATTTATGGTAGTCCCTACTCTTTTTCTATAAAAAATCCTATCGTAATATTTACAAAACTTACTTTATTAAGAATTCTAATTGATCTAGTTAACTGTATTATTTATCAATTAACTAACGATATAATAGGAGAGTTAGGTTCAATTGCAACCGAAATGCTATTTATATTTCTTGTTTTTTATCAAGTTGTAAAATTTATCAGCATAAATGGTTGTAAATTAGTTTTTAATAAACTCTCTCAAAAATTTATTATTTCCAGTTTGTTTTTATTATGCTGTGTAACTATTTACTTTATAGTTCAGTATAATGTTTTTCTGTCTATGCAAAATAAATACATAGCTTCATCTGATATATTAAGAGCATATAGTCAAAATTATAATTTTTATATAAAGATTGCTGTTTTAATCATTATATGTATTTTTTATGCTTTAAGCTTTTCGTACTTTTATTTTTCATATTCAGATGATAAAAATATAAGCTCTAATAGAGAACAAAAGCATAGTGGTATTATTAACATATTGATAAAAGTGTTAGCAGTATCATTTTGTGTGATTATATTCGCTTGTGTTAAATCGGTAATATATCCAATTGGGTCAATTAAAATTATTCCTGATATAACAGGTTCAACATCTAATTTAAATGAAGAATTAAAATCTTTCGGTAAAAATTATACTAATGTAAAACTTAGTAGATTTTCAGATTATAAATTTAATAATGAATATATTTTAAATAAAACTTTCGTAGATGTTACATATCAAAATAAAGTAATTTTAAATATTTCTTATGAATCACCAGTGGAGAATAACCTTAATTATTTGTTAAAAGATATTGATACCAAGTATACAGAATATGATAAAATTATTGGTACATCTAATATAATGAACTATAATAATTTTGGAATTGTCTTTCTTGATAATGATATTCCTTGTGGTGTAAAAATCAATCAAATAGCTAATCATAGAGAAAATAAAATACTTACAGAAGCTGTAAAAAAACTAATTTCAGACGGCTACTTTGATTACTTTGAATACGGCTGTGAATATTTGTTAAAGTACGACACTGAATTTATAAAGCCATATATAACCCGTTACGCAAAGGGTGACTTTACAGAAAATGAGCTTGCTGTGAATGAAGATATAAGAACAGAATATATGGTTAGCGTTGCCAAGGAGTATATGTCAGAATTTAAAATTTAATTAAAGTTAATTTGTAATAGTAAAAAACGGATATTCTGCTTGTTTGCAGAATATCCGTTTTAAGATTTTAGCTATTAATTAACCGTATGTATTGTAGCTTTGTGATAGCTGATTCATAGCTGTTAGCAGCTTGTGAGCATAGATAAATGGACCAACTACGATTAAGCAGCCTAAAACATTCCATATCCAGAAGGTTGAAGCGTTAAACTCTGTTGGAATATTTCTTCTTTGTAGCTCTGCACCAATACGATTAGATAGGCGATGATACCATACAAAAGCGGCAACACCACAGGTGATTGGAGTAAGAAGAAATAGAATTAAACAGAAGTGTAAAGTTTTCTTACCATCATAACGGCTTGCAATGGTGTTGATGTCAGTAGAAACCTTAGATAAGGTTATAATAGAGTAAACGCCTAATGTAATAATAGAAAATAAAATAAATTTTACTATTCCTCTGTTAGTGTCAAGCTGATTTACAGGCATTTGTGTTTGATTGTTCATAAAAATAGTCTCCTCATTATATAATAAAATTATTTACTACTAGTACTATTTAGTTTCTGACAAGCAGATATCTTTTGGTTGTGTGCTTTATCTGACTTTATAGCCCTGCTGTGGTATGGTATTAGTCAGATAAAACTGCTCGAAAATCTTATCCATTGTTTAGAGCTGAATAGTATAAATGTTTTAGTAGTATTTGTAAGGATTATACTATATGCACAAAAAATGTCAATGAAATTGGTAGAATTGAACCCTATTTTGTGAAGAAAGTATAAATTTTTTTGTAGATTAATGGTTTATAAGCGAAATAAAAAACGGATATTTGCAGAAATGTGCAAAATATCCGTTCTTATTGTTTTAATATTATTCAGTGTCAAGCTTAAGCACAGCCATAAAAGCTTCCTGTGGTACTTCAACTGTACCAAGCTGACGCATTCTCTTTTTACCCTCTTTTTGCTTTTCAAGTAGCTTCTTTTTACGTGTGATATCACCACCGTAGCATTTTGCAAGTACGTCCTTACGCATAGCCTTAACAGTTTCTCTTGCAATAATTTTACTACCAATACAAGCCTGAATAGGTACCTCAAATAGCTGTCTTGGAATTTTCTCCTTTAGCTTTTCGGCCATCTTTCTTGCTCTTGAATTAGCCTTATCTCTATGAATGATAAATGACAGTGCGTCTACAACCTCTCCGTTAAGCATAATATCAAGCTTAACAAGCTTACTTTCAGCATAATCTGTAAGCTCATAGTCAAACGAAGCATAGCCACGTGTACGAGATTTTAATGTATCAAAGAAGTCATAAACGATTTCAGCCAATGGTAGCTCATAGTGAATATCTACACGGTCATTGTCTATATACTTCATATCCTTAAATACACCACGTCTGTCCTGACAAAGCTCCATAATATTACCAACATATTCAGATGGTGAATAGATATGTGCATTTGTCATAGGCTCCTCTGCCTTAGCAATAAGTGCAGGGTCTGGGTAGTTAGATGGGTTATCTATCATTTCTACTGAACCATCTGTTTTTGTTATTCTGAAGATAACACTTGGTGCAGTTGTAACAAGGTCAAGATTATATTCACGCTCTAAACGTTCCTGGATAATTTCCATATGCAAAAGACCCAAAAATCCACATCTGAAGCCAAAGCCAAGTGCAATAGAGGTTTCTGGCTCAAACGAAAGTGAAGCGTCGTTAAGCTTTAGCTTATCAAGTGCATCACGTAAATCTGAGTATTTAGCACCGTCAGCAGGGTAAATACCACAGTAAACCATAGGCTGAACCTCTCTATAGCCTGGTAATGGCTCATCAGCAGGATTATTTGCAAGTGTTACAGTATCACCAACCTTAGCGTCCTGTACACTTTTTATTGCCGCGGCAATATATCCAACCTCACCAGCACAAAGCTCGTTTGTAGGTTCCAGAGAAGTGGCTCTCATATAACCAAGCTCAACAACAGTAAATGTAGTGTTAGTAGCCATAAGCTTGATTTCGTCACCACGTCTTACAACACCGTCTTTAACTCTTATATATATAATAACACCCTTGTATGCATCATAATATGAGTCGAAAATAAGTGCCTGTAATGGTTTGCTGTCATCACCTGTTGGTGCTGGAACATCAGAAACGATTTTTTCCATTACATCGTGAATGTTTATACCAGCCTTAGCAGATACCTCTGGTGCGTCCTGTGCAGGAATACCAATAACATCTTCAATTTCGTCCTTTACACGCTGAGGGTCAGCACTTGGTAAATCTATTTTATTTACTACAGGTACAATTTCAAGACCACTGTCTACTGCAAGGTATGTGTTTGCAAGTGTTTGTGCTTCAATACCCTGTGAAGCATCTACAACCAGCACAGCACCCTCACAGGCTGCAAGAGAACGAGAAACCTCATAGTTAAAGTCAACGTGACCAGGGGTATCAATAAGATTAAATACATAATTGTTACCATTATCAGCCTTGTAAAGCAGAGTAACAGCGTGTGCCTTAATTGTAATACCACGCTCACGCTCAAGGTCCATATTGTCCAGTAGCTGGTCTTCCATTTCTCTTAATGCAACAGATTCGGTCTGCTCAAGAATACGGTCAGCAAGCGTACTTTTGCCGTGGTCGATATGTGCTATAATACTAAAATTTCTTATTAATTCCTTTGGATAAGACATTCTACATCGCCTTTCGTTTTAAAATTTATATAAAATATATTATTTATCAGTTTGCTGTTTTATTTCAGCATAATATTTACAAAAATCCTTCATACAGCAAAGCTCACATTTGGGGTTTCGTGCTGTACATACTGCTCTGCCATGCAAAACAAGTCGATGGCAAAAGTCATTAGATTCATCAGCAGGCAAAACCTCACGTAGTATTTTTTCGATTTTTACAGCGTCCTTTATATTATGAAAGCCTAGCTTTGAGGTTATTCTTATACAATGTGTGTCAACCACAACAGCAGGCTTATTAAAAATATCGCCAATAATCAAATTAGCTGTTTTTCTGCCTATCCCTGGTAAAGAGATAAGCTGTTCAATGGTATCGGGTACAATACCGTTAAAGCTGTCACGTAGCTTAATACACATTGCTACAATATCCTTAGCCTTTGTTTTATATAATCCACAGCTTTTAATAAGCTCCTCAACATCTTTAATATCTGCATTTGCAAATTCGTCAACATTTTTATAAGCTTCAAAAAGCTTTGGTGTAACCATATTAACTCTTGCATCGGTGCATTGTGCTGCTAAGCGTGTGGCTATAAGCAATTGTAAAGGGTCGGTATAAACTAAAGAGCATATTGCGTCGGGATATTCTGCCTTCAGGGCTTCAACTGCAAGCAAAGCTCGTTTTTTATCAGTCATATTATACCTCCTCTAAAAATATATTTCTCTTTATTCTATCACAAAATTTTAAATTTGTCAGTACCTAAAGTGAGTTAAGTAACATTTTGTAAAAGCTTTTGTAAATTTTTGTTGCTAAATTACGACTGATTTTTTCAAAAACCGTAATAATTGTGAATAAACTGTAGTTGTATTAGAAAAAATTTATGATATAATAAAGGAAATAAAAAACTTTTAGGAGAATAATTATATGTATAAAAATTATCTTTTTGACCTTTACGGAACTTTAGTGGATATAAACACCAACGAATGGAAAACATATTTATGGGAAAAAATGGCTGAGCTGTATTGCTTTGAGGGTGCAAGCTACAAGCCAGTGGAGCTGAAAAGAGCTTACTTTGCACAGGTAGAAAAGGAAAAGGAAGAGGTGTCAAAGGCTCACCCAGAGTTTACAAATATTGATATTCGTATCGAAAAGGTATTTGAAGACCTGTTAAGCAATAAAGGTGTAGAGGTTCCACCAAATTTTGGAACATATACAGCAAAAGCCTTCAGAGCTATCTCTACAAAATATATAAAGCTTTACGACGGTGTAGAGGATTTGCTTGACAGCCTAAGAAAAGCAGGCAAGGGTGTGTATCTTCTTACAAATGCACAGCGTTGGTTTACTGCACCAGAAATTAAAATGCTTGGCTTAGAAGATAAATTTGACGGCATTGTAATTTCATCAGATGAATATACCTGCAAGCCAGATAAAGCCTTCTATAATTTGATTTTAGAACGTTACGGCTTGAATGCAGACGAAACTATAATGATTGGTAACGATTGCAGAACAGATATACTTGGTTCTTATAATGCAGGTCTTGACTCTTTGTATAAACATACAAATATTTCACCAGATGTAACTGTAGAGCTGAAAAGTAAGTATACCATTATGGATGGAGATTTTACAAAGGTTAAAGGCTTAATTCTAAAGGATTAATTACACATTTATTTGAGCATACTTTGTATGCTTATATAGGATAACTATAAAATAATTTTCTTCAATTTATATTTGAAAGGAATGTGATTTTATTGAAAAAGGGTAAAATTGTACTTGTAGTTGTATTGATTTTAGTGTTGATACTTGGTATAGGTGGTGCTGGTACCTACTATGCAGCTAGCAAGGGAGTTATAACCTTACCATCATTTATGAATATGATTGTTAAACCTACAGAGACACCTACCCAACAAACAACAGTACCAACCGAACCCGTAACAGAAGCACCTACAGAGCCTTTGCCACAGCTGAATGCTTCAATTTCTACACAGGAGCTTAGCGTAACAGACGCTCAAACAGCTCAGATTACAGCAGAAATTGCAAATCCTATACATGGCAAAGAATATAACATACGCTACACAACATCAGACGAAAATATAGCCTCTATTAATAGCACAGGCTTAATCACTCCTTTAAGTAAGGGTGAATGTAAGGTTGGCGTATATGTAGAGGGCTATGATGCCTCTATTAAAAATTTCAACATTACTGTTAATGACAATCGTATAGACCAGATAAGTATTCTAAACAGCTATTTGTTTAATTTAAAAACTAAAGAGGAATACACCTATGCTGGTAGCAAAAAAGGCAATGCTATTCTTGATGGTTGTAGAATAGGTGACTTTAACAACGATGGTAGCTATGAGCTTTTTATAACCTATAAAATGGCTAACGATTTCCAAAAGGTACAGGTTGTTACAACATCGGGTACAACTGCCGTTATAAGTCAGACAAACTACAGCTATCAGAATATTGTTAGTGGTGGCTATACAAAGTATATCGAAGATGTTTATATAGATGCCTACGGAGCAATAAGCATTATTGCTGAGAATACAAAAATAGTAGGAGAATTTACAGAAAAAAATACGACTCTTTATACTGTAGGTGGCAACGTGATAACAGAGCAGGGTAAGTATTATTGCAAAGAGCCTTCAAACATTGGTGATATTACAAAGAAAGCAGTATACAAAGTAGATAATATTCCAAAAACAAGAGATGAGTATACAATGCTTTATTCAGCACTAAAATCCTCCAGAGAGCTTGCAGATGACTATATTTCTATTACAGATTCACTTTCTGAGGGTAACTATACAAAGGCACAAATGCCAAGTGATTTAGGCTCTGCTTATTATGACAGAATAAAGTGGACAAGCAGTGATACAGCCATTGCTAAGGTAAGCGATTCTGGTATAATTACAGGTGGTAGCAAGCTTGGTACTTGTACTGTTACAGGTAAAATAGATGGTATTGATATACCTATGTGCAAAATGGTTGTAGATGTAACAGATGTATCGGATGAATTCAGAAGCTATATTGATGAAATCAAGGATGACCATATTATAGGTCAAGCAGGCAATAAAATGAAGCTATATGCTTATTATGTTGCCGATATAGACAAAGACGCAACAACAGAGCTTTTGCTATACTATACAGGTGGTAATGGCTGTCAGCTTGATGTAGTACATTTTGTAGGTACAACACCAAACAGACAAACAATAAAAAGCGTTACAACCGAAAACAAGACTACTTGTATGTTCGAGCTTTATATAGACAGTAGCTCAAATAACGACACTGTTTTATATATTGGTGAAATTAGTGTTGACGGTAATAAAAACACTACAAACTTCAGGTACGAAACCTATTCCAACGGTGCTTTCTATGCTAATAGCAGTAATTATACTGTTATAACTGATTCAGGCAAAAAGAAGTTTGAGGTAGGTGGAGCAAGCGTAAAGGAAGAAGCATTTAAC